>JAUWOJ010000064.1 GCA_030612175.1 Candidatus Bipolaricaulota bacterium
TTACAACGAGCGTACAGCGATTTAGTGGCAAAGAAGCTTTCGAGAGGGGGGAACTGTGGGAAGAGCCAAGCATGATGACGTTGAGCTGAAAACAAAACAGAAAGGGTATCTTGATCAAGTCCTTCCTGAAACTGATGCCCCGATCAATACGGAAAACTCCAACGCAGCGGATTCGTCAGTGCTCACTTCCTCGGAGGCTCAGTCCGAGGCTGGTGACAATAGCATGGTAGAATCTGACAAGCAGGAGGCCGTCGATGAATTGCTCTTGGAAGACGAAAACCAGGTTGAAGAGTACAATCTAGAGAAATCAAAGCTCCTAGAAGAGGCGAAGCGGTCCAGAACACGAGACGATCCTGTGAAGACCTATCTACGAGAGATAGGAAAAGTGGAATTGCTAACTAGGGAAGAAGAAGTTGAGCTGGCGATGAAGATGGAGACCGGAGTATACAGCAGCGATCGACTTGAACACGCGAAGCTAGCCGAAGATCATGGGATGAGCCTTCTTTCCGATAAAGAGAAGAAGGAATTACGCGAGATGGTAGAAAAAGGAAGAGAAGCACGGGAAGTGCTTACCGTGTCTAATCTGCGCTTAGTTGTCTCGATCGCCAAGCGCTACATGAACCGTGGATTGTCCTTTCTCGATCTGATTCAGGAAGGAAACATGGGATTGATGAAAGCGGTAGAGAAATTCGATTATGCTCGCGGGTTCAAATTCTCTACTTACGCTACCTGGTGGATCCGTCAGGCCGTTACTCGCGCCATTGCCGATCAATCACGAACAATCCGTATTCCTGTACATATGATCGAAACCGCGCGTGACTTGAAAAGGGCCAAACATGAATACACACAGAAGCACGGCGCTACTCCTACCTTGGAGGACTTGTCGCGGTTAACTGGAATGTCAATTGACAAGATCAAGAGAGTGGAAAACGTCTCTCAGTATACAGCCTCTCTGGAGCGACCAATAGGCGAGGAGAATGAGGACACATTAGGCGATTTTATTGAGGACCCAAATTCACCTTCCCCGACTAAGGAGACATTCCGTATGTTCTTGAAGGAACAGTTAGATCGAGCTCTCAGCCAGCTTGATGAGCGCGAAAGCGAGATTCTGAAGCTCCGCTATGGTCTTGAAGATAGTCATCCACGCACCCTCAAGGATGTTTCGCTAAAGTTTAACATCACGCGTGAGCGGGTGAGACAGATCGAGATCAAAGCGATCGAAAAGCTTAAACACCCCTCTCGCCGTGCCGAGCTGAAGCGCTTCCGCGAGCTGTTGCTAGCCGAGGATTAGCCCTGTGGGCGTTCTTGGCTCAGCCAGGGTGTCCAGCGGCTCTGTTGTGCTGATAGTTGGTCCAACCGCAACAGGAAAGAGCGCTATTGCTGTTGAGGTCGCAACGCGAGTAGATGGTGAAGTAATCTCTGCGGATTCGCGCGCATTCTTCCGCGGTTTACAGATCGCTACAGCCAGGCTTCCAGTTCATGCACAGCGAGGTATTCGTCACCATCTAATTGGCATTGTCGAGATCGATGAGAATTACGATGCAATGTCCTTTCGCGTGAGTGTCGATGGACTGATTGAACAGATCCGGAGCAGAGGGCACCTCCCGCTGATAGTTGGCGGAGGAACGCTTTATTTGGGAGCGATTCTACAAGGCATTTTTGCGGGTCCATCCGCCGATAGGGAGCTGCGACAAGCTCTGGGAAAGTGTTCCTTGGATGATATCTACCACGAGCTCTCTGCTGTTGATCCGGTGGCAGCAAGACGAATCCATCCAAATGATAGATTGCGAATCATACGCGCGCTTGAAGTATACAGACTTACAGGAAAGCGAATCAGCGACCTGCAGCAACAGGCAACACCCCTTCCGTATAGATTTAAGATCTTTGGGTTGGAGCGCGACAAGGATGAGCACAGACACGCGATAGCCGCGCGAGTAGAGCAGATGCTTACCCACGGCCTAGTCGATGAGGTAGCGCAATTGCGACGCAACGGACTCAATCAGGGTTGCCAGGCCTATCGGACCATTGGCGTGCGTGAGGTTGTTGACCTGCTTGATAAGAAAATAACACAAGAAGAGATGAAGAAGCGGATCATTAGTAATACCTGGCAACTTGTTCGTCGACAGAAGGCATGGTTTCGGAAAGAACATGGAGTATGCTGGATAGATGTTAGTGCGCGA
This sequence comes from Candidatus Bipolaricaulota bacterium, assembly GCA_030612175.1. Lineage (GTDB taxonomy): Bacteria > Bipolaricaulota > Bipolaricaulia > UBA7950 > UBA9294 > JAUVYF01. Next base: position 2,181 of record JAUWOJ010000064.1, read on the forward strand.
GAACCCTGGGAGATTGGAGAACAGATCGCGCAAGAATTGCACTCGGAAACGACAGGAGTCTAACATGGCAGATATGAACGAGGAGACACTTGTACTTACTAGCGATAACAGTCGGCAGATTGACCAAGCAGCCATTGATGCTGGGGTGTCATCCCAGGTGTTAATGGAAAGTGCGGGTCGGAGCGCTGCTGAACTGCTGATGAACAGCCTCAACGTTAGGCGGGTTGCGATTGCGGTTGGTGGGGGTGGAAATGGTGGAGATGCGTTGGTATTGGCAAGAGTTCTCTACCAGCATGGGATTAAGGTGCGCGCGTTTGCTTTTTGCTCCCCGGAGGATTTCTCCCCATCTACCGGATTGATGGCAGAACTGCTTGAAAAGGTATCACCAGGAACGCTTCGCGTGACAAGTGAACGGCTATCTTCATTCAGGGAAGCGCTTGCCTGGGCTGATTGTATAGTTGATGGGTTGCTCGGCATTGGCGGCGATCGCCCAATTTCCGGGAGATATGCCCAGGCCGTAGAGTTGATTAATGACTTAACAGCAAAACGAGTCGCGCTCGATCTTCCTTCCGGGCTCCGCGCGGATCAGGGTGAGTCTATTGGCTTGGCATTGCGCGCCGATCTTACCATCGCGATGCATTTCCTGAAACCGGCACATGTCCTTTATCCAGCACGTTCCTACTGCGGTGAGATCAAGCTGGCGAGGGTCGATTATCCGAGTAAAGTATTGACGGAGATTGAACCCTTTGCTCGTGTGACCCAGCTCTGTGGGGCGAAGGCGTTACTACCAAGAAGAGCACCAAATGGTCACAAAGGAACGTTTGGCCGAGTGCTGGTCCTTGCCGGATCACGTGGGATGACCGGAGCAGCAATTCTTTGTTGCCGCGGGGCATTGCGTAGTGGAGCGGGTGTTGTTACCTTGGCTTGCCCGGCAAGCCTCAGCGGGATATTTGAGACGGCGCTCCCTGAGGTGATCACGTTTCCCCTGCCAGATCAAGATGGGCGCCTTATTCCGCGGGCGGCCGCGGAAATGAAACCTGCGCTGGACGCTGCCGATGTGCTGGCAGTGGGGCCAGGACTGTCACGCCACCCTGAGGTAGGTGAGGTTGTGTTGGAGGTTCTTGGGAATGCGCAGATTCCCATCGTTGTTGATGCCGATGGTTTGTTTCCGTTGGCTTCATGCATGGGCTTGCTGAAACGGGTGGCACGGCGAGCAATCCTAACTCCGCATCCAGGCGAGCTTTCTTCGCTAATTGGTCGTCCGAGGGAAGAGATTGATCGGCATCGCATTGAGGTCGCCCGAACCTTCGCGAGTGAGCATGAAGTGATCACTATTGTCAAAGGTAGGCCAACGTCAATTGGTACCCCGACAGGCGAAGTCTACTTGAACCCAACTGGAAACACGGGCTTGGCCACTGGCGGAAGTGGGGACGTGTTAACCGGAATAATTGCCGGTTTGCTTGCTGGAGGGGCTTCGCTTGAAGGCGCGGCCATATTGGGAACCTACGTGCACGGTTACACCGCCGATCTGCTTGCTCGGGAAATAGCGGAGCGGTCAATTCTTCCTAGCGATCTGATCGACGCGCTTCCGCTAGCCATCGCTGAAATAGAGAGGGTTTCTGTATTCTGAAGCCCTATTGAGGTTGACAGATCCGTATTTGTTGGGGATAATTGACTAAAAGATAAGGATTGGCTACCGATGATCGGGCATAAGCATACGATAAGTCTTGTTGATAGTCATGCTCATCTTGGCTCATCAGATTATGAGGGCGAGCGGGCCGCGGTGATTGTCCGCGCGTTTACCGCGGGAATCGCGGTGATTACAGTAGGGTCAGACCTGCTGTCGAGCGAGAAGAGCCTTCGGCTTGCACGGCGTCACCGACATTTATGGGCCGCGATAGGTGTGCACCCGCACAACGCGGAGACGCTGAACAAGAAGGTGTTTGATCGGCTGATGAGGCTTTCTCGCAACCAACGAGTGGTTGCGATTGGTGAAATTGGCCTGGATTTCTATCGTGATCTTTGTGCCCGCGACGTGCAGCGCGTAGCTTTCCGAAACCAACTAGAGCTGTCCCGTAAGCTAGACTTGCCAATTATTGTGCATAATCGAGAAGCGACAGGGGACGTTCTTTCAATCTTGCGCGAGGTTTCATCATCTTATCGTGGGGCGATGCACTGTTTTCTGGGAGATCGTGCCGTAGCGGATGAATTCCTTGAGCTTGGGTTTCACTTGGGAATTGGGGGGTCAATAACATTCGAGAAGAATGACGCACTGCGCAAAGTGGTCAAGCAATTGCCGCTTGATAAGATCTTGCTGGAGACAGATTGTCCTTATCTTGCACCTGTTCCGCACCGTGGAAAGCGCAATGAACCCCGCCATGTTCGTTATGTGGCCGATACCATCGCCGAAATCAAACAAATCTCTGTTGAAGTGGTGGCAGAAACAACCACTAAAAACGCGGCGACTCTGTTCAATCTATGGTAAGGATAAGACCGCCTTGTTGATGTAATGGGAAGGAGGAACAGTGAAGCTTTATATAGATACGGCAAATGTGGCTGATATCAGAGAAATGGCTTGGTTGATCGATGGAGTGACAACCAATCCCAGCCTTGTTTCCCGAGAGAAACGGCCATTCGCCGAGATAATCGCTGAGATCTGTGGCATTGTTGATGGCCCGGTGAGCGCCGAGGTGACCGCCATTGACGCTCCTGAGATGGTTGCCCAGGCGCGTGAGCTTTCCAAGATCGACAAAAACGTTGTGATCAAGATCCCGATGACAATTGCCGGCATGCAAGCGGTGAAAACGCTTTCTGGGGAAGGGATACGCACTAATGTCACACTCGCTTTTTCGGCCAATCAGGCGCTACTGGCGGCAAAGAGTGGAGCCAGTTTTGTGTCTCCATTCGTTGGCCGAATTGACGATGTCGGCGGAGATGGCATGGGCGTTGTTGCCGAGATTCTCGATATCTACCAGACGTATGGTTTTTCAACAGAAGTGATTGTCGCCAGCGTCCGCCATCCACGGCATGTAATTGAGGCCGCTCTTCTTGGCGCCGATATTGCTACGGTTCCCAATGATGTGTTGAAAAAGCTGTTCTGCCATCCACTAACTGATATTGGGGTCGAGAGATTTCTCAAAGACTGGGAAGGTGTTCCCAAGTGAAGCTTGGCCGCGAGGAAGCAACACGCGACGCCTACGGAAGAACACTGGCTGAGCTTGGTCACATTGATGAAAGAATCGTAGTTCTCACCGCCGATCTTGCCGGTTCGACAAAGACAGGTTTCTTTGCCCAGGATTTCCCGCAACGTTTCTTCAACATGGGAGTCGCGGAAGCGAACATGATGGGGGTTGCCGCCGGACTGGCCATGGATGGTTATCGGCCGTTTGTTTCCACGTTTGCCGTGTTTGCCGCGGGCAAAGCCTGGGAGCAGATCAGGCAGGTAATCGCCTACCCCAAGGTTCCGGTAAGGATTGTTGCTACGCATGCCGGAGTCACCGTTGGCGAAGATGGAGCAAGCCATCAGATGCTGGAAGACATAAATAATATGCGCGGTCTACCCAACATCACAGTCATTGTTCCTTCGGATGCGATAGAGGCGGGCGCGGTAACAAAATGCATCGCCAGCTACGATGATGGACCGGTTTACGTACGGCTTTCCAGGGCGAAATTCCCGCTCGTCAATTCAGAGACTTACAACTTCGAGCTGGGCAAAGCGTCTATTCTTGCCGCCGGTAGCGACATATCCATCTTTGCCTGCGGGATTCTTGTGTCGGTGGCAATTGAGGCGCGCGAACAGCTGATGAAAGAAGGGATCAGCACAGAAGTGATAAACGTTTCCACGATTAAGCCGCTTGATAGGGAGACGCTTCTCTGTTCGGCGAAGAAAACCGGCGCGGTAATCACAGCCGAGGAACATCAGATCATCGGTGGACTGGGAAGCGCTGTCTGCGAACTCCTGGCTTCTGAGCTACCTACCCGGGTTTCGCGTGTTGGAGTAACAGATAGGTTTGGTCAATC
>JAUWOJ010000096.1 GCA_030612175.1 Candidatus Bipolaricaulota bacterium
GGCTATAGCGGTGTAATATCAATTCTAGTTGGATTGGAACCAGATACAACACTGCGGGGGATAAGAATCATCTTTCAGCAGGAAACCCCCGGGCTGGGAGCAAAGATCGTCGAATCCTTCTTCCTTCAGCAGTTCCCGGGGCTAGCCGTGGACGACATCGAGCTCACAAAAAAAGGAGGAAAGGTAGACGCGATTACCGGCGCTACTACCAGTTCCTCTGCCGTGGTAGAAGGAGTAAGAAAGGCTATACTCGATAAGCTCAACCAGCTGGGGAGGGAAACCTAGATGCACTCCTTCACTAAGAACTTCCTAAGAGGAATCATCCGCTCTAACCCCACGTTCATTCTCCTGTTGGGTCTGTGTCCAACTCTGGCAGTAAGTACATCTTTGGATAACGCCGTGGGAATGTCCGCCGCGTTCATCTGTGTGTTGCTCGCTTCAAACATCATAATCTCGCTGATTAGAAATCACGTGCCCGTGCGTGTCAGAATACCTGTGTTTATCGTGATTATCGCAACATTAGTTACTATCGTCGATCTCATGCTGCAAGGGTTCATACCAGCGCTAAGCAAATCTCTGGGCATGTATATCCCGTTGATCGTGGTTAATTGCATTATCCTTGGCAGGGCAGAGGCATTCGCTAGCAAGAACAGCACAACTAACTCAATCGCCGACGCTCTAGGAATTGGAATTGGTTTCGCTTGGGCAATGATCCTTATCTCGCTGATCAGACAGCTACTCGGAACCGGGAAGCTTGACCTGTTTGGCCGTCATTTATTCACTGTGCCTGGCCTGGGAGATAACCCTGTGGCAATCTTTCTCCTGCCGATGGGGGCATTCTTTGTTATCGGCGTCTTACTGGCCCTGTTCAGATGGATGGGGGTGAGTGCGGGTGAGTAATCTTATCGCCATCTTTTTCGGCATGGCTCTGGTAAACAATCTGGTGCTAGTGAAGTTCTTGGGACTGTGTCCTTTCTTCGGGGTTTCTAAGAAGCTCGGGAGCGCGCTCAGTATGGGGGTCGCTGTACTGTTAGTGATAGTTGTCGCCTCTGCTGTTACCTGGCCGATCTTTCATTTTCTCCTCATACCTTACGGCGCGGAATTCATGCGAACGGTAATCTTTATCCTAGTTATCGCATCCCTTGTCCAGATCATCGAAATGACGATCAAGCGTACTAATCTCACCTTGTACAATGCGCTTGGAATCTATCTGCCTCTTATCACCACCAACTGCGCGGTACTAGGAATTACATTTATAAATATCGACCAGGCCTACACCTTCTCCGAATCAATCATTGCCGCACTCGGAGCAGGGGCAGGGTTTACTCTGGTACTTATCATTATGTCCGGGATTAGAGAACGTTTAGATATGGCAGACCCTCCTCTTGCATTTAAGGGAACACCAATCGCGTTCATTACTGCCATGTTCCTCGGTCTCTGCTTCTTGGCATTTACAGGAATAATCTGATGAGCGCGCAAACGATGATCTCAATAGGACTGTTAACCCTAGTCGGCTTCGTTGCCGGAACGGTGATCTTCCTGGCAAGCAAGTTCTTGCCCCAGGAGGATAAGTCGCTGGAAGAAGTGGCCAGGATCAAAGAGTTCTTGCCGGGTGCTGACTGTGGCGCCTGCGGTCATCCTGGCTGTTTTGCCTACGCGCAGGCAGTAGCTAAGGACCAGCAACTGTTTGTGAATCGTCCTTGTCCAACGCTTGCCTCAGATGAAGAGGGAATGGGCAAGCTTGAGGATTACCTTGAGTTGAAGGCCAACAACAAGGTTGGCAAGAAAGCGGTGGTACACTGCACTGGAGAATCAGAAGCGCTTGCGGATTACAGAGGGATCAATACTTGCCAAGGCGCCGCGCAAGTCGCCTCTGGCCATAAAGAGTGCCCCTACGGTTGCCTCGGGCTAGGAGATTGCGTTGCAGTTTGTCCGGCTGGAGCAATCTCGATCAACAATGAGAGGAAAATTGCCATTATTGATTGGGAAACGTGTATTGGGTGCGGCTTGTGTGTTAGTGCTTGCCCCCAGAACCTAATCGAGCTCATCCCAGCAAATATGCCCCAGTATCTAGGCTGCAACTACCATGCGGCACGAGATATAGTGGGACGAAACCGCTGTCCGGATGGATGCATTCACTGCAAGATCTGCGTCAAGGTTTCTCAACAGAGCGAGGTTTCCTGGGATGAGATAAAGGATCTGCCTGCTTTTGACCAAGAATGTTGCGTAACAGCGACAGCGGCGATCGAGAAATGTCCACGGAACATCATTAAGAAAACAGCAGCATACAATTGCTGATAGCTCCCGCTTTATACGGCTTCAGCAAATGAGCGCTTCCCTACCTGAATTAGCAGTGGAGGCTCAAACAACAGGTCAAGATCGGCCGTTGCCACTCGCTTGTCGTTAATCCGCACTCCACCCTGTGTAATCAGCCGTTTTGCCTCGGCCCGGCTAGTAACCATTCCTGATGCCTGCAAGAGATCAACAACCCAGATCAAGCCATCTTCTTTCACTAGTGAGCGATCAATCGCAACTTTGGAAACTTCGCTAGGACGTTCATGTCTAATGTGTACCCGGTCGAACTCATCCTGCGCGCGAATGGCGGCCTCTTCTCCGTGATACATGGCTACAATCTCCGATGCTAACTTGCGTTTGGCATCACGCGGGGAAAGGCTGGCCACGGTTTCGTAAGAAACATCCGTCAGATAGAAGAAGTAATCTTGAACTAGCTCATCTGGAATTGCCAATAACTTCCCAAACATTTCACCCGGTCTCTCACTAACTCCTACGTAATTCCCCGCAGTCTGACTCATGCTTCTTACCCCATCGATCCCAATAAGCAAGGGAACCGTAAGGATCACTTGTGGTTCCTGGCCATATTCGCGCTGGATATCTCGTCCGAGCAACAGATTGAATCGCTGGTCGTTCCCACCAAGCTCAATATCAGCATGAATCGCTACTGAATCATACGCCTGCGCGAGCGGATAGAGGAACTCTAAAATACTGATCGGCCGATTGGCGGAGAAGCGTTTCGAAAAGTCATCTCGTTCAAGCATGCGCGCAACGGTATACTTAGAACTGAGAGCGATCACATCAGTAAAGCCAAGTTTTCCCAACCACTCTGAGTTGTAGCGGATCTCAGTCTTCTCGGGATCAAGGATCTTGAACGCTTGCTCTTGATAGGTAGCCATATTACGATTGATCTCTTCTGCGCTCATTAACGCGCGTGTGGAGCATTGACCGGATGGATCACCAATAAGTCGCGTGAAGTCACCCACCACTAGCACTCCGATATGC
>JAUWOJ010000059.1 GCA_030612175.1 Candidatus Bipolaricaulota bacterium
AAATATCGAGAGATTATTCTTGCACTTTTCGGCAGTAGAATTCTATCATTCTTTTCATTATATCCCAGATAACCTTTCTCCCATACTTCTTTTTCTGTATAATGACCGGGTTCTAATTCAGTTACCTTTTCTTTTATAAAAGATGGGTTAATGTTAGGGGTAATCGGCTTTAAACCAGCAGTTTCTAAACGAAAATAATTCCAGTCTGTATTATTGGAGAAATAATTAAATTCCAGTACTTTCGGCTTAACAATCCTCACTGAATTTGTGGTACTAAATTCAATACAACCTTTCTCTGACGATCTTTTTGCGCCGGTTAAATCATGACCTCCGCCAGCGGGAAATAAAGTATGGTTTAAATTATCTATAGAACTTATTTTGTTTAGAATAGAAATTATACTATCGATATCCTTCCAAAGACAATTGTTTGGGATAGCTGCTGGAAATAATTCTCTGATAATTTTCTCCCAAACAATTAAATTTTCTGTTTCGAAATCACCCCTATCCAAATTCATAATTTCTCCTCTCTTTTAGATAATATTTTAAATACTTTCTATTTTATTAACAAAAAAATTGCCATCACCTTATAAAAGGTTGAGACAATTTTTTAACATCTTCAGTTAGAATAAATAATGAATAATCTGTTTTGGTTTTACCAATAGCGTAATAAAAAATACTCCGGTTTTCTATTAAATCGTGCAATAGAGCAGCCCTCTTAACTTGTAAGAAATGGCGGAGAGAGAGGGATTCGAACCCTCGGAGCAGGCTTTAACCCGCTCAATTGCTTAGCAGGCAACCACCTTCGGCCACTCGGTCATCTCTCCATTTAAAAGTATAACATAATAATTTTTTTCAGGCAAGAGAAACCGATAAATTGCCTCACGCAAGATGAGCATGAAGTGATAGACCCGCACGGCTTGACGGATCCGCTCATTGCGGGTTGCCTTGCAGGAGGCGCCCGAGAACAGCTCTTCCAGGCTCGGACGAGATGGAGAGCCAGTTCCAGCAGGTAGCTTTCCTTCTCGATAAGGATCGCCTTGAATCGACCTTGAAGGACATGTCCGACTCGTGCGTGTTGGCGATTGAACCACTGTGTGTAGACGCTGTTGAGGAGTTGCATTCCACGAGACAAGTTGGCTCCGGGCGTTTCGATAAGCAGGTGGTAATGGTTTTTCATCAGGCAGTACCCACGACAGATCCAGCCGTACCTAACGACGACATCACCAAGAATCTTTAGGAATCGAGCCCGGTCCTTGTCGTCGATGAAGATGTCTTCTCGCGCATTTCCACGGCTGGTGATGTCGTAGAGGGCTCCTTCGTATTCCAATCGCAATGGTCTTACCATGACATCGCAAGACTATTGCGAAGAGCATCGAAAATAAAGGTCTGACCCTCTCGTCCCGCATGTGGGGAATAGTCTGAGCACGAGGACGAATACGGTGATGCAAGATTTATCCTTGCCCCACCATCCTTAAGTGTTATCGATCCTCCGTCTAGGGAACATCCGTTCAAGATAAATAGGCCCCCTCCGCCTAGCAAGTACGCGGAGGGGGCTTTGCTTTCTTGCTGACGCACAGCGCGGTCCAGGTCTGAGTTATTTGACCTCTAGCAATAGAACATTTGACTTATGCAGATCGTTCCGTAAATCGCCTGTCCCACTTATTGCTTGAAGATAGAGCTTCTGTCCAGGGGAGTAATCGGGTAAAATGAACTCGTACTTGGCCCTGCCGTTTGCGTCAAACTTGCTGCGTTGGTGAACCTGTGAGCATCCACTCAGATCAAGCCGTAGTCCCAAGTAGTGCGACGTACCCACCTCAGCGTCTTGGCAGAGAGCCCAGTCGTGCCCCGGCATCCCTCTAAGTTCGATGCTCACCTTCTTACCAGGTTTCACCGTGATGCTTGTAAGTCCGCCAGAGAATTGAAGGTGTGGTACAGCACTCCGATGCCAAGCAGCTCCAACATACTCAAAGGCTGCTTTGAAACTGGCCTGGCTTATACGCGCCTGATACACACCCGTTGCTCCTGCGACGAATTCCACTATTTCGTAGCTATTATTCGACGAAGCAGATTTGGTGATCGATTTTCCCGTAGGGTCAAAGATCTCAAGATTAAGGTTAGCTTCCAGTTTGTCCACAGTGACAAGTCCACCCACTCTCTGTGCGTGCGAGTCCCATGTGATCACGAACCTGACCGTCTCTCCTTTATTAACGTTGAACTTAATGGTTATCGGAAAGTCTGCCTTGCCCGCTACTTTTTTCCACAGCCAGTTGTTTATCACGACATTGTCTGCTTCTGAGGCGACAACCGTGCCTGCACCCTCCCAACCATCGAGTCTGGAGGCTCCTGTTACATTGTGGATCGCGGACGCCATAACCACAGCTTTTGTGACCTCTGGCCATACCGCTAACCACGGCTGCCTCTGGATCAGCAGACCGATGGTTCCGGCGACGGCCGGGGCGGAATAGCTTGTCCCGGTCTTAGGCGTATAGCCAACAGTATCAATCCCAACTGCCACAGCACAGACGTCGGGTTTTTGTCTACCACCCGCGGGGAAAGTCGGATTGACACTGTTTGAACCATCGTTGGCTTTCAAATCGTACATCGTGTCATCGGCCCAACTGACAGTGCCCTTGTCGTCAATCCCTCCCACAGCGATCACGTTATAACCAGAGGCCGGAGAGCACACGAACGCAGCTTTCCCTTCATTGCCCGCTGCAACTGTGAAGGCCCGCATGTGCTCGATGACGATGAAGTCGAGAAGCCTGCTTGAAGAGGTAGGCTTACCAGCTGGTTTTTCCTCCCCGAAGCTCGCGTTGAGAACATCTGCCCCCTTCTTCAAGGCCCAGTCGATAGCCGCCGCTAGTTCCTTCTCAGTGTGGTCCTTCGAGTCTGCGCTCAGCAGCACAGCCTCTGACGCGACACCGGTTAACGTTCCATCACAACTGGCTACAACCTGCGCGACGCGGATCTTATGATCGTCGCTGCCCAGACCGGGATTGCGCGTAATATGTTTCCTCCCGGAGCCGTCAAAGGGTGCCAAGGTTAAATCGATGCGACCTGATTCCACAATTGCTATTTTCACACCTGTTCCCTTGAGGTCATTACCGCTTGAATCCTTCCTTGACCAAACGGTAGGGACTTCAATAGTTGACACGGCGGAATCCAGCTTGGGTTCAAATACCCCCGCCAGGTAGATCGTGTCCACAGCGTCAAGGTTCTGCAATTCTTCGAAAATCAATCGTTTGCTGGGATCGACGGGAAGATCGGTGTACAGCACCGGAGCTGCAAGGCAAGCGTAGGAGGTTTTGTCTTCATCCCAGAAATGACGATCTCTTAAGAAGCTAATAGTACTCTCTCCAGCCTTTTTGTACCAAGAGCTTTTCGCCTCGAAGAAGTCTTGCCGTTTTTTGCGGACCTTGTTTAGGCTATAGCTTGCGCCGACGTCGCTCCTGAATTTATTACATTCCCCCTCTATGTACTCGGGAAGTGGGGCTGTTAGCCATATTGCTACAGGCACGGTCTTATATTCTTCCAGTTGGGTCTGGATCTCTTCCGGAAACTTACCAATTCGGGCGTACGGATCTTCAAGAAGGTAGAAAAGCTCAGGGGAAAGCTTAGGGGGAGGCTCGGTGTCCGTTCCAGCGGCAACCAGCAAGAGTTCGATAGCTTCTTGTTCAGACTGGGTGAGGGCAAAAACGCATACGACCCAATTAGCTGCAAATCGCCATGGCACCCCAATCGGAATCCCGTTGTACTCAATGGGTAAGACTCGCTCTTTGACAAATCTATCCTTATAGACAGATAGATCCAATAAGACACCCCTATCAATCAAATCAGGCACCCAATCTCTGTATACCATTACCACATCAGCAAAAGGATGGCCTTCTCGAAAAGAGGCCTCAATACGGGGGAACAACGCACCTTCTGGTAAGTAGATGAGTTCTATCTCAACGTTTGGATGTTGCGACTGAAACTCCTCCCGCACCAAAAGCCATTCTTCCTCACTTCCCTGTACTGCTGCTACTGTAAGAGTTTTGGCATCTGGAACGATACCCATACTTGACACATCAAGAGCTATAGCATTGCCGATGATCGGCGCCAATGCGAACGAATCATCACTGGGACCGATGAAGGTGAGGCTGCCGGCCCCCTGATAGAATACAACGGTCGCCCAGTCCGCATTCCCAGCATCAATTGCCAGCACTTGCGCTCCAGATGGAAGCTTGTCGATTCTTAGCAATGCGTCCCTGGCTACTGCAGCTATCTGTTCTCCTGGAGTGTGCCCTGCTATAACAGGATGGCCTTTCTGAACGGTGGTCGCATTACTGGAGTCATAAGACCAGTAGGTCCCTTCGGAGAAACTGGCATGTTTGTCGGCTAGCTCGGGAAAGAGCATGCCTGCATATAGGATGAAGGTAAGGCCGCTATCGATGGCTACGATGTGTCCCCCACCGATCCACCACGCCATGATGTTGCTGACAACATCTGCAGGTGGAGCATTATCCGGCAGGACGAGGGTGTCATAGGAGTAGAGAAGGCCTGCGGCGATTTCGCTGGGGGTGATTGGTTGTGCCTTAAAGCCACGAGATCTCGCGATTTGGAGAGCAGCCTCAACCGAGTTCTTCAGCTCTCCAGTGAAGTACTCAGGTTCGCTGTCCGAATCCAATACGGCAATCCTAACGTCAGTTTCGCCCACGCCGTAAGCGACCTGCGTCATTGCTTGTGCAATATCATATCCGGGATCTACACTATTTTCATCAATCTGCACGGAAGAGAACAAGCCTGGGCTCGCCATCTTTCGGAGATGTTCTTCCGCTTCCGGATCAAGGTTGACCCCAACGATTCCAACCAAGGAGCAATTGACCTTGAAGTGATCATAGGCTTCCTCAGCAGCTCTCTTCCCTTCCTCCTGTCCGACTGGCCTGTTGGCGCAACCATCTGTGAGGTGCAACATGAACCCAAGCCCAGGCTCGCTTTGGGTGATGTCACAGACAGTGTCGATTGCCCTAGCAGTTCCAGTCCAGCTACCCGGCGGCGGGATGGCGTCAATAGCAGCAACTAGCTCAGGAAGGTTGGAGTCGGTCAAGGTCGTCAACTCCTTGTACACCTTAACCCCGACATCTTCCCAGTCATACGCCACAATAGCCACCCGCTTCTCCGTACTACTCGCTTTCAGGATGTTCCTGAGGAACTTCTTGCCTGCATCTTTGAAGGTCTGCATCCCTCCGGGAAGATCGCGGATACTGCTCGACTTGTCAATTAGAATGACAATTTCGTGAGCTGCCATAGGATTCTGGGTAGTCTGTGCTAAGACAGTCCTATCTAGCGGTAGAGGGGCGCACAGTAATAGTCCGATGCACATTACCACCACTGCTAACCTAACTGCTAGCGGATGCCTGTATTCTTCGCGCATCGTTTCTCTCCCTATAACTAATATAGAAATACTGGTAATTTTTTTACTTTTCATACTAACTCTCCTTTTTTATTTTTCATATTCTTTCATATTATTTTTAACAGTACCGAATTATCGTACATCTTATATCAGATCACAGCTAGCCTTTTTGCCCTTCTTCCCCTCTCATCACCCCCTGTAGGTATGATCATCTCCCGATCACCCCACACTCGGATCCATCACCTGTCCGATGAACAAGATGGTGTTGGTCTCGATGTGGCGAATCAGGAAGATGAATGGACGATTAAGTTCTACGGTTGGCACGATGGGCATGGGTATGTCCGCTGCGGTGCCCGCTGCGGCAAACGTTCCGTTTTCATCAACGGAAACAATGCTCTGGTGGTATACCTCATCGAGGAAGAGATCACGGCTTTTTGTCATACCGGTGAAGTCCGCTCGACCAAGGATAAACGCATCTGTCATGCCCAAGTCCTTTAGGGTGGAAGACAATCTGAATGATGACCGAAACTCGAACCTCGGCATGTAGACTTGAACCATCTCTTTGCTTAGGTGTCCCAAGATGGAGATTACACGATCGGAGGTGAGCAACTTTACGAATGTCTCAAAGTGACCGGGTGCCGGAAGCAGTATGACCATCGAAAATTCATCACCGATATACGGCAGTTCGACTGCTTGGACACTGCTGGTCGCGGCGTAGGCGAATGGGGTGATCTGATGCATCATGGGCACGGTCACTTGGCGGTCGTCGAACAGGTAGAAGGGCTCGTTGTAGGTGAATTCCTCGTTGAATCTGTGTTTCCAAGTTGCGTTGAAAGTGATCGCGTTAGTAAGTACAAGTCTCGTTGAAGACGTGATTGACCCCTCCGGTAAAAGCTCCTTAATCTTCTTTTCGGTTTCTTGGGATACCAATTTATTGATCGTTTGACGTGAGACTTCCGGAGAATTGGCAAAATCAAGTGGTTCGGCGGCTGCACCGTAGTTCATGGCTAGAAGCTTACGGTAGCTCTCGAGCAATTTGTACTCGCCCTCCACCCATAGCGAGTTTGCAAGGTGCAGTTGGAGCTTTTCGTCTTCTGTGACGGCAAGCCTTTCTCCACGTCTGGTAAGCTCAAGATCCAGCGCGTTAAAGGCGATATGGAGACGTTCCTGGGAAAGCATGAAATGAAGCGCGCTCGCCATTTGCTCCTCGGTTGTTCCTCGGGCACCTCCGTACATCATGACAAGGCAGAGCGAAATGCTGTAGGGCGAAAAGAAAAGGTTGTCTTCTGGATTCCAAAGGGTTTGAAACAGATCAAAAGCGAAC
>JAUWOJ010000033.1 GCA_030612175.1 Candidatus Bipolaricaulota bacterium
CTGAGGGGTGAGTGTCTTCTCCATTCGTTCTGTGATATAGAATTGCTTCAGTCGATTCCCCTCGCTATACTAGAGAAGAAGGACCAAGAACAGAGAAAGTCTAAGGAGGATGTTTGAATACCGCGTATCTCGCCAAGCAGACTCTTCTTCGGCAGCATACGTACAGGGTTACTCTCTACTTGCTTCTGTTCACTGGTTGTGCAATCATGCTTCTTCCGTTCTTCTGGATGGTGATGACCTCGCTCAAAGAGGAGAGTGAAGTCCTGCGGATGCCACCCCAGTGGATCCCCAAAGATTGGCAGTGGATCAATTATGTCAAGGCATGGAATGTTGCTCCATTTGGTCGTTATTTCTTCAATAGCTTCGTAATCGCTATCATGACCACGATCGGCGAGGTAATCACCGCTATTCTTGCCGCGTATGCGTTTGCCAAGATGCGCTTCTTCGGGAAGAACGTGATCTTTGCAGTCCTGCTCGGCACGCTGATGATCCCTGGAGAGATGCTCCTCATTCCGAACTATGTGACAATTACTCGACTAGGTTGGTACAATCGATACGAGGCACTTATCATCCCCTGGCTTGCATCCGTTTTTGCGATTTTCCTATTGCGGCAGTTCTTTCGGTCAATCCCGGATGAATTGCAGGATGCGGCGCGAATCGACGGTTGTTCCCGGATTCGCTTTCTGTGGCAGATCGTGGTTCCGCTTTCCAAGCCAGCGATCATGACAGTTGCTCTTCTCAAGTTCTTGGGAAGTTGGAATGCTTTCTTGTGGGTGTTGATCATGACGAGTAGTGAGTCGATGCGTACCGTTCCCGTGGGACTCAGTCTGTTCAGTTCTGAGGTGGGGACAGCCTACGAGCAATTGATGGCAGCATCGGTACTGGCGATCATTCCTGTGTTGATCCTGTTTCTGTTCACTCAGAAGCAATTTATCCAAGGGGTGGCAAGAACGGGAATAAAATAGTTCCATTTTGATCATGAGGAGGTGGTTCACTGAGAAGAAACATGATACTGGTAGAGATTTCTCTCTCACAAGTTCAGAAGGAGGAGGCAAGAAATGACGATTAGGAGATTTTGCGTTCTTGGATTGGCGCTCGTGTGCTTGTTCGGGCTTGTTGCAGTTGCCCAAGGGCCAGTTACGATTACCTTTTGGCACGCGATGAGTTCGCGTCATCAGCCAAACCTACAGAAATTGATTGATGACTTCACGACAGAATACCCAGATATTACAGTGGAGCTTAGCTATCAGGGTGGCTACGGTGAGCTGCAACAGAAGATCAATGCAGCGGTTGTGGGAGGGAACCCGCCGACGATTGCCCAGGTGTATGAAAACTGGGTGACGCCCATTGTTGAGATTCTCTACCCAATTGGCCCGCACATGACCGAGGAAGAAAAGGGAGATATCATCGATGGGTTGGTGCGAAGCAACACCTATAATGGCGTGCTCACCACTGTCCCATTCAACAAGAGCATTATGGTTCTCTACTACAGGAAGGATTTGGTTCCTATTCCACCTGCAAACTGGCAGGAGTACCTTGATATGTCAAAGGCGCTGACTGTTGATACTGACGGTGATGGAACGATCGATCAATTTGGCACAGGTTTCCGGCCAGCGGCAAACCCGGAGCAGTTCCTGAATTTCCTCGTAGAGGCGGGTGGATCGATCCTAAGCGATGACTGGAGCGAGGTTACGATCGACAACAGTGAGGGTCTACGGGCAATGGAGTATGCGGCAAGCTTGGCTCCCTACTCACTGATTACAAGTGACTATATGAGCAGCGCCTTCCAGGCAAATCAAGTGTGCATGTTTATCGATACGTCCGCTGGTTACTACTACAACAATCAGGCCGCGGAAGCGGCCGGATGCGAGATGGGTGTTGCCCGCATTCCTATGGGCCCCGTGAATCAGAAATCGATGATCCAGGGAACAAACCTTGCCGTCTTCGATATGAACCAGACCCAGGCACAGAAGGACGCCGCGGTGGTGCTTGCGCGTTTTCTCCTGCGAGCGGAAAGCACCGTGTTCTGGGCTCAAATGGGTGGTTATCAGCCAGTTACGAAGTCCGCTTATGAAAGCGAAGAATGGGAGAGTTGGGTTGAAACCCATCAGTATCAGCAGGCGATGTCTGCGCAGATGCTTGACGGGTTCTCCCAAATCCTGCATCCAAACTACGGCGATATCCGTTACGTGATTGCCACCGCGTTTGAGGAGGTCATGTTGGGAGAAGCGTCGCCTTTAGAAGGGATTAAGAGCCTCGCTTTGGAACTCGAGTATCTTTTGGAATAGATTCCGGAACGGTCCGAGGGGACAATTCCCTCGGACCGTTTCACTATGAAGGATGATCATGATCAAGCAGCACATCCTCAAAGTTGGGCGCCGGTTCTCAATTCCCCAGGAGTGGACAAGTCGCTCGTACTGGCGCGAGACGGGGCTAGCGTATCTGTATATTCTTCCCGCATTCGCGATCTTGAGCGTATTTGTTTTCTATCCATTTTTCTCCGCATTTCGCCTGAGTACCTTCAAGTGGACGCCGCTAACCAGCACATTCACTGGCTGGCGAAACTACGAGTATATCTTCCGCGACAAATACTTCTGGCGGGCGCTGTGGAATACCTTTTACTATGTTGGAATTAACGTCCCAGTTACTCTATTTCTCGCTTTGTTGGTGGCAAACCTGCTGAACAAGAGCCTGCGATTCCTTGCGTTTGCACGCACTTCCTATTTCCTGGCCTACATCACTCCGGTTGTTGCGGTCACAATGGTTTGGCAGTGGCTCTATAACTGGCAGTATGGTCTGTTGAATTACTTCCTTGGCTGGTTCGGAGTAAGTCTTATCAACTGGTTGGGTGACAAACGCTTTGCTCTTCCCGCGGTGATCATAATGAGCATCTGGCGCTTTGTTGGGTATGAGGCAATCATTCTTCTGGCGGGTTTGCAGGGTATCGATAAGATGTACTATGAAGCGGCGCGAATCGATGGGGCTTCCGGTTTCCAGACCTGGAGGAAGGTTACTATCCCCCTGCTGACCCCACAGATCTTCTTTGTTTTCGTCATTTCCCTTATTGGATCGTTCAAAGTGTTTACCGAAATATACGTTCTGTTCAATGGCACTCCTGGTCCGCTGAAGAGTGCGGAAACACTTGTCTTCTACATCATGCGCCAGGGTTTCTTTGGAACACAGCACTTGGGGCGGGCAGCTGCGGCGTCAGTGGTTCTTTTTGCGATCATTTTCCTGTTTACCTTGTTTCAGCTGCAGATCACACAAAAGAGGGTACACTACCAATAGTGATGAAGAAGGGACTTCTTACCTTGCTGCTGTTGTCTGTCCTGGTAGTGATTGGATCGGCACAGATGGCTTGCCCTCCGGCTACGGCGATGCGGGTCAAGGTATACAAGGTCTTTGATGGAGATACTATTTCCATCAAGGGTGGGGAAAGAGTTCGATTATTGGGGATCGATACGCCCGAAACCGGTGAACCATACGCTGACCTGGCGAAGCGATTCACGCGCAATCTTGTAGAATACAAGGTGGTTTGCCTCGAGTTTGACACTAACCAACGTGATGTTTACGGAAGATTACTGGCCTATGTTTATGTAGAGATCGATCAAGGTCTTGTGTTTGTAAATGCTGAATTAGTCAGAACTGGCCTTGCTCGATTATTGTTCATTCCACCCAACTATCGCTATCGCGATCAATTTGAAGCGCTGCTGTATGAAGCAACCATAGCGCGGCGAGGCATGTGGGGAGAAGTAGCGGATACTCTAACCCTTTCCCAGCTTGAGGCTGATCCTGTAAAGTATGTCACCGAAGTCGTTACTGTGCGATTTCTTGTGTCGCGGTACGTAGTAACAGATGATAACGTCACCCTCTACCCGGGTGACAGTAATGCCGCTTTTTCCGTAAGGATCAACAGCGATTCACTTAGCCCGATCACCGGTACTGAAGCTGACCCCCCGTTTGAGTGGCGAGGAAAATGGATAGAAGTAACAGGAACTCTTGAATGCAAAGATGTTAGACGAGGACTCGTTATCGAAGTTGAGTTGATGGACCAGATCGTGATCGAAGAAGAGGGAGACAGGTGACGCTACGTAGAGGTAAAGATGCTGGACACATTGTTTCTGTCGGCGCAGTTCTTCTCATACTGGTAGCTATGCTTTTCATAAGCACAGAAGGGGGAGAAGATCCATTGATATGGGGACCAAATCTGGGTGCAATTGGAGAAGAGTTTGTCTATGTTTCATGGAATACTTCGCGCGCAACTGGTGTTGAGCTACGCTACGCTCCGGCTGCGAGCTATGATTCTTCGGGTATATGGGAGGATGTTCTTACCTTTGAACCGCACATGGGGTTTACGGAGGGTCGACTAGAAGGGTTGCTTCCAGGAACAACCTATTACTACCAGATAGTCGTTGACGAAGGAGAGGCCGCTTATTCTAGTCCTGTAGGACGATTTACCACATCTAGTCCTGATACAGATGAATTCAGCTTTCTTGTCTATGGAGACACCCGCACCTTCCCCGATCGGCATAAGCTCGTTGTTAGCAAGATGCTTGAGAATGGGCCAAGCCCTGCCTTTGTTGTTAACACGGGCGACTTAGTGGAATCACCTACAATTGGTCGCTTCAGGAGCTTCTTTGGCGTAATTGGAAGCCTTGCGCTTTCGTGCCCTTATCTTTCAGTGATCGGAAATCACGAACGAGGGCATTCCCGGTACTATAAGTTTCTCCCTCTGCCAAGCGGCGGAGGGAAGGAAGATGAGCAGTGGTGGTCGTTTGACTATGGGAATGTTCACTTCGTGGGGCTTGATTCCTGCGTTCTGAGTGGTGCCAATGCCATCGCGCGTATGCGAGAGCAGCTGGAATGGGCAAAGGCCGATCTTGCTAGCTGTAATAGTGAGTTCAAGGTAGTGTTTTTCCATCACCCCATCTATAGTTCTACTTGGAATGGTGGAGTAGCGGATGAAGGCTTGCGTTCCCTGTGGGAACCAATCTTCATAGAGAATAAAGTCGATATTGTCTTTAATGGACACATGCATTGCTATGAGCATTTCTACGTGAATGGGATTCACCATGTTGTCACCGGTGGTGGGGGAGCGCCACTCCAGGCCCCAGCTAGTGCTACAGCGGAGGGCACTGTCTTTCGCTCTTACGGGGAGCTTCATTACGTTCTGGTCACCGTTGACAAAGATAGGATGAACGTAGAAGTAATCTCAGTCGCGACAGTGAGTGGCGACAAGGTCTCGCTTTCTGCAAGCCGATACCTGTTGGAGTCGTTCGACGTAGTTCAAGAACACTAAGGATGGTCGGGACGGCCGGATTTGAACCGGCGACCTCTTGCGCCCCATGCAAGCACGCTGCCAAGCTGCGCCACGTCCCGACTTACTACCATCATATCAGTTTATCGAGCGACTGACAACTTAAGATGAGTTGCTTCTGCAAGCAACTGGCTATTCGATTCGCCAATGAGAGATGCGTGGATCGTCATCGTCAAATGGAGAAACAAGAATCACACTTGCTTCACCCTGTTGGATGAGCTTCATAGCAACAGATGTTTGATCAGTATGATCGCAGTAACGAGCAGCAAGACAGGCCGAAAGATGGATTTCATTGACTGTGGGATTCCCCATGACCAAGGTAAGCGGACCGGGAGTGTCGATTGGCTCGATCTGCACATAACCCCGGTTTAACCCAGCAAGAATTGCGTTTTCTCTCTCATTTCGCCCAACGATTGTCTTTGCGCTTTCTGAAAGCCTAAAGTGCCGTCCATACTTAAGCAGTGAGAAATCCGGCTTAGTCATCTTATTCTTACCGGTGTAACAAAAGGTATCACGTAACCGCGCAGAGTAAGTCTTCTCGCACAGAAGACATCCACCAGCCGGTTGGGGGTAGTCGTGGATCCCGAGCTGGTCAGCCAGAGCCACCTGTTCCTTTCGGCTCCTTCCCTGCATGCAACCAAGATCGTGGCGCTGTATCCAGCCTTCTGCTACTGGAAGGCTGTCTGGTAGCCAATCCGCGGAAAGTGGACGGAGAAGTCTGTTCCCAAGCCCGCTCTCTTTGGCAGTAACTTCCAGTGCATGCCGATGCTGCGACATTGGGCGTTGTCCCAGTACCTCACCGGTTATCACAAACTGCGCTTTCTCTCTTTTCATCATCTCTCCCGCCGCTTTAAGCATGAAGATGCGACAGTCTATGCAGGGGTTCATCTCAGCTCCGTAGCCATGTTTGGGGTATTTGACTATTTCGAGGTGTTCAGTGGAAAGATCGGTCGTGACCAACGGAATCCCAACTGTGCTGGCAGCTGTGGTGATGTGTTCCAACCGTTTGCGATCTGTATCGAATAGAGTGGCAATGTGCAGCCCGACAACCCTTACGCCAAGATTAACAACGATAGCGGCAGCCAGAGTGCTATCCAATCCTCCAGAGAGAAGAGCAATTGCTCTAAGTTCACTTCTATTCCTCATTGCCTTCATTGAATCTTCATATTTGGAAACTATAATCATACTGCCTTAAGGAGTAAAATGCATACGAAGGAGGAATCAGTAATGCGGAAACTTCTCATGACAACCGGCATTGTGGCAATGATGCTAACAATTGGCGTGCTAAGCTTTGCACAGGAGCAATCTACGCAACAAGCGATCGCGGTTTCGGGGCAAGAGGCCATTAAACTGGCAATTCAAGAGGTTGGCCCGGCCGTCGTACGAATTGATGTAACTAGTAGGATTGATGTCGAGAACCCGTTTGGTAACTTTCTCAATGACCCATTCTTTCGTCGTTTTTTCAATGAACCCGAGGTTCCACAACAGCAAGAACAACAAGCACTGGGATCTGGTGTGGCAATTGAGTACGGTGGAGAGCTTCTGATCCTGACAAATGCCCATGTTATTGATCGAGCAACAACGATTCAAGTAACGGGGATTGATGGAGACAAGTGGGTTGCCCAGGCGATAGGAAGCGATTCAGAGCTCGACATCGCTGTACTCCGACTTGAAGGAGATACGGCTAACCTAGCTGTGGCGGAACTGGGTGATTCCTCCACCGTCGAGATCGGTGATTGGGCAATTGCCATTGGGAATCCGATAGGCCTGTCGTATACAGTTACTATGGGAATCATTAGCGCGCTTAATCGTGATCTTCAGAAACCCAGCGGCATAGGGTACTACAATAACCTGATTCAAACTGACGCGGCAATCAATCCCGGTAACAGCGGCGGTCCATTGGTGAGTGCTGCTGGAGAGGTGATTGGGATCAATACTCTAATTGCTCGACAGTCGTCAACTGGAATTGCTATCGAAGGGATCAATTTCGCCATTTCCATCAACCCAATAAAGGACGTTCTTGGTCAGTTAGTCGCAACCGGAAAGGTAACTCGGGCCTACTTGGGTGTGTACATCCAGGACATCAGCCCGGGACTGGAAAAGACCTTTGGCGTCGGCGCGGGTGAAGGAGTTCTTGTCTCTGACATCATTGCGGGGTCTCCAGCTGAGACCGCCGGAATCGAATCCGGTGACATCATTACGAAAGTTGATGGCAAGCCTGTTCGATCGACCGAAGAACTTATCAATGAGATTTCATTCAAATCGGTTGGCGCAAGGGTTGATTTGGAGATTGTTCGCCGGCAAGAGACATTCAATCTTGACGTCATCGTTACGGAGAAGCCAAGTGAAGAGGATCTCTATGGAGAAACCAGTCCTGAAGTAAGCAAGACGCAGGGCGCAGAGAAGTTTGGTATTACCGTTGGCCCAGTTACCTCTAGTATTGTCGAGCGCCTAGGATTGCATTCTACACAGGGAATCGTGATAATGGAAATAGCGTTAGGGAGTAGAGCTTACTGGGCGGAGTTGGTGAAGGATGATATCATCCTAGAGATTAATCTTAGCCCGATTGCTTCGGTAGCTGATTGGAATACAGCTGTGGGAGAGATGGATGAGGACTCTACTCCGATGTTCACCATCTTCCGCGACGGAATGACCAGATTCGTGACATTGACTGACTGATCGGTGAAGTACGGAGAGTGGCGCAGCTTGGTTAGCGCGCAGCGTTCGGGACGCTGAGGCCGCCGGTTCGAATCCGGCCTCTCCGATTAAACAGAAGTGCGCGGAAGTAGCCCAATGGTAGAGCTCTGGCCTTCCAAGCCAGTGATGCGGGTTCGATTCCCGTCTTCCGCTTAGATGGTAGGATGCGCCCGTAGCTCAGTGGACAGAGCAACGGCCTTCTAAGCCGTTGGCCGGAGGTTCGAATCCTCCCGGGCGTACATTATATGCGTGGGGAGCGTAGCGCAAGTGGTTAGCGCACCAGGTTGTGGTCCTGGGGGGTGCGGGTTCGAGTCCCGTCGCTCCTCCCAAATCTTCTTACAATATGCGCCTGTAGCTCAACTGGATAGAGCATCGGTCTTCGGAACCGGAGGTTGGGGGTTCGAGTCCCTTCAGGCGTAGCAAAGAGACGAACAACCTTTAGTGAGGGGAAATTGAGGCCCCGTCAGGCTAGTTTTAGGTGATTATGAGGAACAGCTTCTCATTGTTAAACACAGTAAATATGTCCTTCGTATTGTATTAAAGCAATTCAGGTTAATCTCTTGCGATGGCCCTGTTGACAGACAATTAAACCGCCGGTTACTATGTTGCAGGTTTGGAAGGTAATGATTGCTAAGCAAGGAATATGATCTACCTTGAAATGGCGCGAAACGAAGCCCATGGTGGTGGAACATGGGCATTCCAGAACTGTGTTTGGTCACCAACTCAAAAACGAGGTGGTGGCTCATGGCCATTCTGGACCAAGATCCTCCAGGTTAGACAAGGTGACACCGTGCTTCACTTGCGCGGGGTAAGCCCCAATGCACACTTTGTCGGCTATTCGATTGCATCTGGCGACGGTTTCGAGACAACACGGCGCCCACCAGATCCAAAGCAGTGGGGCTACGCGGAGAGATTCTACCGCGCAAGTCTCTCAGGATTCACCCCGTTTCACCAACGCGTGAATCTAACTGACCTGTTCTCTTCACGGAGAACGGAGCTTGAAGAGTACTTCGACACAAATAAAGCACTCGGCTCAAGCAAATTGAATGTCTTCTTTGTCAGACAGGCGGGGCGTCTTCAGTGCCTCAATGGCGCTTACCTATCGGATATGGACGAGGCACTGCTAACTGCACTTTTCGGATCTGGCCGCCCTATCAACGCGCCACTCGATGGTTCAACCGTTGTTTCTGTTGAAACTGGTTCCCAGATATCCACGGTCCGCTCTCGTCTTGGACAGGCCAAGTTCTCCAGAGAGATTAAGAAGATGTATGGAAATCATTGCTGTTTCCCCGGATGTCAGGTGTCTGACTCTAGGTTCCTAGTAGGTTCTCACATTGCCAGATGGATTGACAATGAGGCTCTCCGAGGCCACATGGGCAACGGTCTTTGTTTCTGTCTTGTTCACGACAAAGCATTCTGGCGTGCCCCCTAAGCTTGTACCATCTGTAAGTAGAGATCTGGCTTCTTGTGGGTTTGTTGCTTCTGGTTCTTCCAACACTCGCGCCGTCGTCGATGTGACGAAGGCTGTCCACGTTCCAGTAACGGGATCCTTACCCCATCACGGAACTCCGTTGGTGTCAAGAAACCTAGCCCGCTGTGCGGACGCTTCGTATTGTAGCGACTTCGCCATCGATCCGTCTTAATCTGGGCTTCCAGCATGCTGTGGAAGAGCTCACGGTTGAGACACTCTCGACGAAGGATCGCGTTGAAGCTCTCCCCGTACGCGTTCTGCCAGGGACTCCCTGGATCAATGTGATGCGTCTTCACACTCTGTTTCATCAGCCATTCTGTCAACTCCACCGCGACAAGTTCTGGGCCATTATCACTTCTCACGTACTCAGGTACACCACGATCGAGGATCAATGACTCAATGACTTCTTTCACCCGACTCGACGGGAGGTTACGTCCCACCACCACCGCCAATCCCTCGCGCGTGTACTCATCTTCGACGGTCAAGATCCGTAGCGGATGACCGTTCTCTGTCCGATCATGCACGAAGTCGTACGTCCACACGTGATTGCGGTGGGTCGCTTCGATGGGGACCACCTCTCCGAGGTATCGTTTCCGCTTTCGCTTCCTTGGTTGTGTCAATCCTTGTTCTCTCCATACACGCTGGACTCGTTTGTGGTTGATCACCCGGCCTTCACGCCGCAAGTGTGCCCACGCTGTCCGGTAGCCAGCGGTCGGATCCTCTTTGGCAATCTCATGCAGCTTTGTTCCCAATCCATCGTCAACCCGCTCGATCGGCCTGTACCGGTAGCTTGAGCGAGGGATTCCGATCAGGTTGCAGCCGCGTCGTTCCGACACCGCTAGTTCCTTCATCTCTGCCACACAAGCTTGCCGCTGGTGTGGCTTCAGAACTTTTTTGCCATTACCTCCTTCATCGCGTCGATCTCTACATCTCGATTGGCTAGAAGCTTCTTTAACCGGGCGTTCTCCTGCTTGAGCCGGCGATATTCTCGAACCTCGTCAACCCCCATCCCCCGAAACCGTTTCCGCCAGTTGTAGAATGTTGGTTCAGATATACCATGTTCCCTACATATTTCTGTGATCGTCTTATCGCCTTTGTC
>JAUWOJ010000031.1 GCA_030612175.1 Candidatus Bipolaricaulota bacterium
GTTGTGTCAGCCAAGTTTGGTCCGGTACTCGTGCCTTCAGTGCTAAATGCTTTTTATGGGCTGTTTGTAGGATCGATTCAGGCGTTTGTTTTTGCCATACTTACCGTTGCTTATATCAATGTAGCGGTAGAAAGCTAAAGAGGAGGAAAACAATGGAAGAAACACAGAATATCGTTGGACAGATTTCCGGTGCAGATATTGCAACAGCTGCGAAGTACCTTGCCGCTGGGTTTGTAATGGCAATAGGGTCGATTGGATCAGCAATTGGAGAGGGAATAGTGGCGGCTCATGCCCTGGATGGGATGGCACGACAGCCGGAGATGGAAGGAGCGCTGCTGCGGACGATGGTCCTTGGCCAGGCAATCACCGAATCGACAGGGATTTATTCCTTGGTAGTGGCGATCGTTCTTCTGTTTGTAGTATAGGAGTAAGCGTGCATTTAGAATGGGGAAAGGTTGTTACATCCCTAAACTGGACCTTCGTATTCACCCTCGTCAATTTTGCTATCCTCCTGTACCTTTTGAAGCGGCTGTTGTTTAAGCCCGCAATAGAGTACTTGGATCGCCGGCGTGAACAGGTGGCGACGCGGATGGAAACAACGCGAAAAAACGAGGAACAAGCGAAGAAACTGGTTGCCGAGCGAACGGAAGCCCTGCAGACGGCTTACAAACAGAGTCGTCATATTGTGGAGGCCGCCCGCGTACAGGCAGAGGAAATTATTGGGCAAGGAAAGGATGGCGCCAAGAAAGAAGCAAAGCACATCCTGGAAAATGCCCGAGCGCAAATCGATCAAGAACAAGCTGAGACAGAACATGAATTGCGGCGTTCCTATGCTGAGATTGCTGTGTTGGGAGCCTCTCGTGTGTTGGGCCGCGAGGTAAATCTCGAAGATCACCGTCGATTGCTCGATGATCTTCTTTCCGAGCTTGAGGAAGACACATTGAGGATGAAGTTGTGAAATCACAGGAAATTGCCTGCCGCTATGCCGAGGCACTTCATTCTCTTGCTTGTGAGGAAGACAGGACAGAGGAGGTACAGAAGGGATATCGGGAAGTTCTTTCAGCTGTTGCGGAAGTTCCGGAATTTGACGGCTTTCTCACACACTTCCTTGTTCCTCGCGAGGCAAAGATGAAGTTATTGAGAACTGCTTTCCCAGAGCTTTCTCCATACCTTTTCAATCTGTTCTCCCTGCTTGTTCGTAACAGACGGGAGAATTATCTCAGTTTGATATACAAGGAATTCATCAGGCTATGCGCTGAAGCAGAAGGGGTAATGCAGGCAGAGGCAACAGTAGCCCGAAAGCTATCCACAACGGATCATACTCGATTGGCATCCTGTCTTGGGAGAGCTATGGGATGCCAGATAGAACTGGAAGAAAAAGTTGACCCGAGTCTTCTTGGCGGAGTTAGAATAGAGATAAATGGCAAAGTAATTGATGGAACATTACGGGCCAAACTTGGGGGGTTGAAAAACCTGCTCGAAGGATAAGGGGGAGAAGAGTGCCAGTAATGCGTAAGGATGAGATTAGCGCCATACTCAAGGAACAGATAAGGGGATTTGAGTACGACCTGGAAATGAACGAGGTTGGAGTGGTTGTTGAGGTAGGAGATGGGATCGCTCGTGTATTTGGATTACAGAGGGCGATGTCCGCAGAAATCGTGGAGTTTCCAAACAATATCTATGGATTAATCCTCAATCTAGAGGAAGAAAGCGTTGGCGTAGCTCTGTTCGGAGAAAGTGAGTGCGTACAGGAAGGAGACGAGGTACGACGCACGGGCCGTGTATTGGAGACAGTGGTTGGCGAAGGTCTTCTTGGGCGAGTTGTTGATGCGCTTGGCCGCCCTAAAGATGGAAAAGGGCCGATTTCTTTCTCCGAGAGACGTAAAGCAGAGATTAAAGCACCGGGAGTAATACAGCGCCAACCGGTCGATACACCGCTTCAGACGGGTCTCAAGTCAATCGATGCTCTTACTCCGATTGGCCGCGGGCAGCGAGAGCTAATAATCGGCGACCGTCGTACGGGTAAGACAGCAATTGCGGTCGATACGATTATTAACCAGAAAGACGCTGATGTGGCTTGTGTTTACGTTGCCATTGGACAGAAGACTTCAACTGTTGCTCGAGTAGTGGAGGTGCTGGAGCGCCATGGCGCAATGAGCTATACCATTGTTGTTGCCGCAGAGGCAGACGAACCTACGCCAATGCAGTATCTTGCTCCCTATGCTGGTTGTGCCATGGCTGAGTACTTTACCTACAGCGGCAAGGATGCGTTTGTTGTCTACGATGACCTGTCTAAACATGCGGTTGCGTACCGCGAAATGTCATTGCTCCTTCGGCGGCCGCCAGGAAGAGAGGCATATCCCGGAGATATTTTCTATACTCACTCTCGGCTGCTGGAACGAGCCGTGCGCCTGTCTGATGAGCATGGAGGCGGGTCTCTTACTGCTTTCCCCATTATCGAAACAAAGGCTGGCGATATCACTGGCTATATTCCAACGAATGTTATCTCTATTACAGATGGTCAAATTTATCTGGAAACCGACCTATTCAATCAGGGATTTCGCCCAGCAATCAATGTGGGCAAGTCAGTCTCTCGTGTAGGCGGAGCGGCACAAACCAAGGCAATGAAACAGATTGCCGGCCACCTTCGGTTAGAGCTTTCCCAGTACCGAGAACTGGAGGCATTTGCGGAGTTTTCCGCCGATCTTGATGAGGAATCAAAAGCGCAGCTTGCTCGTGGAGACCGATTGATGGAGGTATTGAAGCAAGGACAATATAAGCCGATGGCGGTTGAGAAGCAGATTGTTTCTTTGTATGTAGCAGTGGAGAATCATTTGGCTGACCTAGCCTTGCCCCAGGTGCGCCCTTTCCTTGAGGAGTGGCTCCGTTTCCTCCATTCCGAGCATGAACAGATCATGAAGGTCCTAGCCAAGAAGTGCGAAATTACCGATGAGATTAGGCGGTTGTTGGAGAAAGCGGTGGTTGAATTCAAGGAGCGCTTCGGAGGTTAGATGTCAATCGGTCTTCGCGAGATCAAGGGGCGTATTGGTAATATTGAGAACATTCGCCAAATCACCCGGGCGATGAACGCGATTGCCATGACAAAGTTAACGCGGGCAAAACGGCAACTTGCCGCTGCTCAACCATACATGGCCGCGCTAGACTCATTTCTTTCCGCTGCTCTCGCTCAGAGAACCGATGTTTCTAAGCCACACACCTTGACTCTCGATAACGGCGCATCTGATGTAGCGATCCTAGTTCTTAGCTCTGATAGAGGGCTGTGCGGTAGGTTTACAGGAGATCTCAATAGAAAAGGCAGTGATCTATTACAGGAATTTGGAGAGAGAGGGAGAATTATTGCCGGAGGAGAAAAGGCACTTGCTTACTTTGTGCGTCAACGAGCAACAGTGATCAACAGCTACACACGTATTTACGAACAGCCAGACCTGAAAATTGCGCGGCGAATAGCCAGAGACCTTACTTCTCTCTACCTGGAGGAGAAGGTTGGTTCAGTAATAGTAGTGTATACGCATTTTGTTTCCGATCTTAGCCAGTACGTGGTCGAGAAGAAGATCTTGCCTGTCGAAGTGAGCGAAACGGGGGGCAGCGTACTTATAGAACCAGACCTGAAAGAGATACTAGAGTTTGTTCTTCCCTTATATCTGCAAAGTAAGGTTTTCCTTGCGTTAGTGGAGAGCAAGACGAGTGAACATGCAATCCGCCGCCAGGCAATGAAAAACGCCACTGACAACGCAGAGGATCTGCTAAGTACTCTTACGCGTTCTTACAACAAAGCAAGGCAACAGTCGATAACCCGTGAAATCGCGGACATTGTCGGAGGGGCAGAGGCACTGCGCAGGACTTAAGAATATAAAAAACAGGAGTACCATGATACAGAGCAAAGGAGTAGGAAAAGTAACAGAGGTCAGGGGCCCGGTAATCGATGCGCGATTTGAGAAGGGAAAATTGCCGCGAGTAAATGATGCCTTACGCATCAAGCGCGAGGGGGATAACGATCTTATCCTTGAGGTGGCGCAACACCTGGGAGATGAGGTAGTACGAGCGATTGCCATGGATTCCACCGATGGACTTGCGCGGGGCACAGAAGTAATAAGTACCGGCGGGCCGATTACCGTTCCTGTGGGACCGGAAACACTAGGCAGGATGATTAATCTAACAGGGGAACCAATCGATGAGCTTCCACCGCTGAAGACAACCAAGCGCTACTCAATTCACCGCCAATCCCCCTCATTAATAGACCAGGAGACTGAGACAGAGATCTTTGAGACAGGAATCAAGGTAGTTGACCTCATTGGCCCCTTTCCTAAAGGGGGAAAGATTGGCCTATTTGGCGGGGCTGGTGTGGGAAAGACCGTTCTTATCATGGAGCTTATTCGTTCCATTGCTTACGAACGCGAGGGATATTCAGTGTTTTCTGGCGTAGGAGAACGAACACGCGAAGGGAATGACCTTTATCTGGAGATGAAGGCAGCTGATGTCTTGAAGAATACGGCTCTTGTTTATGGACAGATGAATGAACCGCCAGGAGCTCGTTTCCGTGTAGCACTAACTGGTGTTACGCTCGCTGAATACTTTCGCGACGAGGAAGGGAAAGATATTCTACTGTTCATTGATAACATCTTCCGGTTTGCTCAGGCGGGAAGCGAGGTATCTGCATTACTTGGCCGTATGCCTTCTGAGGTCGGTTACCAGCCGACGCTGGCCACCGAGATGGGAGAGTTGCAGGAGCGGATCACGTCGACAAAAAAGGGATCGATTACCTCGGTGCAAGCGATCTACGTTCCCGCTGATGACTTGACTGATCCCGCCCCCGCGGCGGTCTTTTCCCATCTTGATGCGGCGATTACTTTGTCGCGCGAGATAGTAGAGAAAGGGATTTATCCAGCAGTTGATCCACTGCAGTCTAATTCCACCATGCTTGATCCTAACATCATTTCCCATGAGCACTATCGTGTAGCACAACGAACCTTGGAGATATTGCAGCGCTATGAAGACCTGCGAGACATCATAGCCATTATGGGTATGGACGAGTTGTCCGAGCAGGACAAGCTGACGGTGAGGCGAGCGCGGAAGGTACAGCGCTTCATGAGTCAGCCATTCTATGTAGCCGAGAACTTTACCGGAAAAGCAGGAGTATATGTCAAGCTAGAGGACACAATCAAAGGGTTTGGAATGATTGTTGATGGTGAATTGGACGATCTTCCCGAACAAATGTTCTACATGGTGGGAACGATTGACGAAGTCCTGGAACAAGCTAAGAAGCCGGAGACAATTGATGAGTCGGGTAATGAACCCGCTTCATCTGTTGACTAGGAAGCTCAAGCGATGGATGTCTAATCATTCTCTGGCCGCCTCAGCTGTCGAGTGAGTTCTCTTTTGACACTTATTGGGAAGAGAATTTGTTGACGCGAGATTAGAAAGATCCTATACTTGTCCTGTTTGGCGGCGTAGCCAAGTGGAAAGGCATGGGACTGCAAATCCCCGACTCAGCGGTTCGAATCCGCTCGCCGCCTCTTCGGGCGCAGGGGTGGTTAGCTCAGCTGGGAGAGCGCATGCTTGACGTGCATGAGGCCACAGGTTCAAGTCCTGTACCACCCACCAAATCTGGATTCCCAAAGACGACAAGGCGCGGGCTACTTTTCATAAAAGGGCCCGTTATTCTCTTGGCATGCGAACAAAGAGAAGGGCGGGATAGAAGTGGATGAACGCGGCACCGATGCAGCTCGACGATCGGTGGTAATTGCACCAACAGGTATGGTGGCTACAAGCCAACCACTTGCCGTCCAGACTGGGATAGCCATCCTGAGAGCAGGTGGAACCGCAGTTGATGCCGCGATCGCGGTGAACGCGATGCTTGGTTTAGTGGAACCAATGAGTTGTGGAATCGGCGGGGATCTATTTGCCATCGTGTGGGAAGACAGGTCAAAAAGCCTCATTGGCCTCAATGGAAGCGGGCGCTCCCCACATTCTCTTAGCTGTGAGACGCTTGCAGACAAGGGGTTTAGACAGATTCCCCTGCGCGGGCCGCTGTCTTGGACTATTCCTGGCTGTGTCGATGGCTGGTTTGCTCTGCATGAGCGGTTTGGTGGGCTTCCGATGACTGACATCCTTGCTCCCGCGATTCACTATGCCAAGACTGGCTTTCCGGTGACGCCGGTAATTGCCAGGGCATGGCAGGAAGCAACCAAGATGTTGAGCGAAGACCCGTGTGCGGCTGAGACTTTTCTTCATTGTGGCAAAGCGCCCACCTGTGGAGCGGTGTTCCGTAACCCTGATTTAGCAGATACCCTTTCTTTGATTGCCAAGAACGGAAAAGATGCCTTCTACCGCGGCAGAATCGCCAGAGAGATCGTCTCTTTCTCCAATAAGGCTGGCGGCTATCTTAGTGCGGCTGATTTTAGTGGTCATTTTTCTAGTTGGGTTAAGCCAGTCTCTGTTTCTTATCATGGCTACGAGGTGTGGGAGCTCCCTCCGAATACGCAGGGGTTAGCCGTTCTGGAGATGTTGCAGATTATCGCCGGATTCGATCCCGAAAGGTTGGAGCGTAATAGCACGGACTATCTGCATCTTCTCATCGAGGCAAAAAAGCTTGCCTATGCCGACCGAGCACGGTTCTATGCTGATCCCGACTATTCTGATGTGCCGGTAAAGGGGCTAATCGAAGAAGGTTATGCCCGTGAGCAACGGACACGGATCAATCTTGAGAAGGCAGCAGCAGAAGTTCCCGCAGGCGATCCGTGCCTGAACAACGGGGATACAGTCTACCTCACTGTGGTTGATGGAGATCGAAATGCCGTGTCGTTTATTCAAAGTGTGTATCATGGTTTTGGCTCTGGAATTGTTCCTGGCCACCTAGGCTTTGTGTTACAGAATAGAGGAACTCTGTTTAGCCTTGACCGAGATCATCCAAATCGGCTGGAGCCACATAAGCGCCCGTTTCACACGATTATTCCAGGTTTTGTTACACAGAAGGGAAAGCCCGTTTTCTCGTTTGGGGTGATGGGAGGCGACCAGCAACCGCAGGGACAAGTACAGATTCTTCTTAATATCATCGATTTTCACATGGATGCACAGCGAGCAGGCGACGCACTACGTTTTCGCCATGCAGGCTCCTGTAGTCCGACAGGGTATGCAATGCACGACGGAGGGATTGTCTACTTGGAGCCAGGAATTCCCGCAGCAGTTGCCGCAGGATTAAGAAAGAAAGGTCATTGTGTGGAATATCGACAAGACGGCTATGGCGGCTACCAAGGAATTTGGATGGATCCTGTTACAAACATGCTCTACGGTGGGAGTGAACCTCGCAAAGATGGCTGCGCAATAGGGTACTAGGCGGCTCCCTGTAGATCAATTGCCTCCGCAACCTCGCGCATCGCCGCAATTGTATCAGAAAAGAGGTCGTCAAGCTCCACCCCGAGCATTTGTGCTCCGTTTTGGATCACTTCTCGGTTGACTCCAGCCGCAAAGCTTTTGTCCTTCCACTTCTTCTTCAGTGATTTGACCTTCATATCTAACACGCTCTTAGATGGGCGCACGAGAGCCGTTGCCACTATCAGGCCGGTGAGTTCATCTATGGCGTAAAGCACTTTCTCCATTTCGTCTTCTGGTTTGATATCGGTTACTAACCCCCAGCCGTGGGACATGATGGCATGGATATAGTCCTCAGGCCAGCCGCGCTCGGTCAGAATCTCCTCTGTTTTCTGGCAGTGTTGTTCCGGGTAACGCTCATAATCGAGGTCGTGTACAAGGCCAATAATCCCCCATTTTTCCTCGTCTTCGCCGCGTTTTCTTGCCATGTAGCGCATAACACCCTCTACCGCCAGAGCGTGTTTAACTAGGCTGCTTGTGTGATTGAACTCCTTCAATAAAGTAAGTGCTTCGTCTCGAGTTGGCGCGTTAACTGGCATGTTCCTCCCTTATCAAAACCGATATTCAGGATGTTGTTACTGTACTCATTTGTCGTCTGATCGTCCAATTCCTCTATTCTCAAGAGAATAATGCGGGTACACTCATGTAGACGAAAGGCCTGTTGTCACCTTGCCACTACATTGATATCCTAGTAATACTTCATCCGAAAGCGGTGGAAGAGAAGGGATTCACTGAGCTGCTAGGAGGAACCATTCGTGACAAGAAGATAAGATAATCCTCATAGCTGAAAGGAGAAATGAGTGTTTTGTGGAGATCGCTAAGCGATGAGAGATAGGGATGATGACCGCTGGTATAGAAGGCCGGTAAGGCGGCGAGGAGCGAAGAAGGAGTGGCAGAATTGACCACACATGAAGTAATCATCATTGGGGGTGGTCCAGCCGGGCTTACCGCTGGACTCTATACCTCACGGGCAGGGCTTGGAAGCCTACTGGTGGAGCGCGGGGCACTGGGGGGTCAGATGATGAATACCACTCTAGTAGAAAATTATCCTGGTTTTCCTGAGGGTGTCTCCGGCCCCGAACTGTGTTCGCTCATGCATCGACAGGCTACCAGATACGGGCTAGAGGTTGTGACTGCTGAGGCTACAGGTCTTACTCAAGGAAAACCCTATGGTGTCTCTACAACCGAGGGCAACTTTGAGGCTGCCGCCATAGTCATCGCTGCTGGTTCAGAATATCGCAAGCTGGGAGTCGCTGGAGAGAAAAGGCTTTCAGGTAGAGGTGTTTCCTATTGTGCTACCTGTGATGGTTTCTTTTTTCGCAACAAGGAGATAGCAGTGGTGGGAGGAGGTGATACCGCCATTACCGATGCTCTGGAGCTGGCCCAATATGCTAAGAAGGTTTACGTAATACATCGGCGGGACCAGCTACGGGCAGGACAGGTTCTTCAACAGCGAGCCTTTGCTCATTCAAAGCTGGAGTTCATCTGGAGCATGGTGGTAGAGGAGGTCTTGGGAGAGAAAACGGTAGATGGTATTACCCTACGTGACGTGAAAACAGGCCAGGAATCTATTCTGAAAGTGGGTGGCGTCTTTATTGCCATAGGGTTCACGCCTAATAGCCGGAGCTTCTCCAACATTTTAGAGCTCGGGAATACTGGCCACATCATTACTGATGAACGGCGGGCTACCTCCGCCCCTGGCGTTTTCGCTGCTGGCGATATCCGGCAGAACTCACTGCGCCAGATCGGTACCGCGGTTGGCGATGGTGTTACTGCCGCCATCTCCGTCTTCAAATACCTTCAAGAGACAAGAAATGGAGCTTAAATCGCAGACTTTCAAGGTATTGGAGAGGATAGGGATTAGGAAAGACTAAGAAGAATCGCAAGATCTTAAATCTTAGTAGAGATTGACTGACTAGGAACAAATGCTAAGGAGGAAATATGAGCAAGGTAATAGACGTTACCGATCAGAATTTTGAAGAGGAAGTTCTCGGGGCCGATCTCCCCACAGAGGTTGATTTTTGGGCGTCCTGGTGTGGTCCGTGCAAAATGATCCTACCCATATATGACAAGTTTTCAGAGGAATATGAAGGCAGGTTTAAGTTCTGCAAGATCAATGTGGATGAAAACCAGCAAATGGCTATGAAATACCAGATTATGAGCATACCGATGCAGATGTTCTTTGTTGATGGACAGAAGGTTGACGAAATCCTTGGGGCCGCCGCTGAGCATACCATCCGGACAAAGATTGATGACATCCTCCAGAGTCCCCCGACAGATGATGAAAAAGGCTAGCTGTTCTCAACCAACGCAATGGCTTAAGAGAGAGGTCAGAGAGCTATCCTAGGGAGTAGACACTGCCTGGCTGAAATACAACATCTGGAGACAGGAAGAGAAGATGCGGAGCAAACAAGAAATCAGTCTGGCCCTCATAAGAGTATTCTTAAAAGAAGATATTTGATGGCGGAAAGCATAACCTATCTGCTTATTGGACTCTTCTCAGGTTTTATGAGTGGTGTGTTTGGGATTGGCGGAGGTTCGATCAGGATACCCTTGCTTAGTCTGGCCGGGCTGCCTTTACTGAATGCCTTCGCGATTAACCTATTGATTATACCCCTCTCGTCATCGATAGGAGCAATAAGCCAGAGAAGGAATATCAACAAGAAAGTCGCCGTGTACATGATAATTGGCGGGACTTTGGGCTCAGTAATGGGTGCCCTTTTTGCCGGACTGATCTCAATGTTGGGCTTAGCAGTTATTTTCGTTGCTGTATCCGTCATGAGCGTGATCGGAATCTACCTTGATAGAATAGCTCCAGCGCTTGCCCGCAAGATAAGCCCAGGCCCAAGGAACATCATTGCTGGCTCACTAGCTATAAGCCTGATAGTTGGTATGCGTGGCGGAAGTGGTGGCACTCTATTCCCGCCTTTCTTGAGAGCCATGAAACTCAATATTCACAAGGCAATTGCCACATCACTATTTGTAACCATCTTTACAGCTATGGCCGGCGTAGTTATTTACTGGCGCCGCGGTGATATAGTCTGGCTGCCGGCAACGTTCATGCTTATAGGGTCGATGGTTGGCGTAAGAATTGGAAGCAGGGTGTCATTAAAGGCTAAGTCCACATGGTTAGAAATTGGGCTTACGATACTCGTTGTAGCCCTCGCCTTCATAACAATCTACAAGGCATTATGACCACATTATTGACTCAGAACTCACGGTGTGCATACAGCGAAGCCTATACCCGTGCTCTTAGAGGCTATCTATGAGGTTGCCCTTGACTTATTCATCCTCTCAATCTATAATTGGCAGTTAAGG
>JAUWOJ010000073.1 GCA_030612175.1 Candidatus Bipolaricaulota bacterium
CTTTGCCTCTCCACGGACTTTATCTGTCGCTTCAAGGCGAAGACTGGAGGCCCCGCTGATCCCCCGTCGTGCTCTTTTGTGGTCTTCGTTCACTCCTACACTCGACCTCCCATGGTGAGTGTAAGGATCGCCTTCTGAGTATGCAAGCGGTTCTCCGCCCCAATCTGTTCTGGCTCCTCACGCTCCAGGCAAGATTTATCTCTCGCCCGTTCGTTGCCCTCACTCAAGACGCAAAGATCTTGGCGCTCTTTGCGGTTTTGTGAGAGGCTTATCTCGTGCGTCTTTCTCTGTGTAACCCTACCTTATCTGCGAGGAACCCTATTTATGAATGAAGCGTAAGTGTTCCCATAGCTAAGATCTCTACCAGAGAGTGACTGAAGCCAGCATCTACCACTTTTCCTGCCTTAATGTGGAGCTTTAGCGTCGTTACCTGGGGGCCGCCAATGGTAGAAATGTCGCCGCCTGACTCAAAGTAGAGCTCTAGGGCACCATCGGATAGTTCTACTTCCTCTTGTTCTACCATAGCAATGCCCACGGCAACTGTTCCGGTTCCACAGGCCGGCTCGATAGAGCCTATGGAGATCCTGTGCGGGAAAATAACTCGCCCACTATTGGTGGGGTTTAGGGGGTCTAGATCATAAAGTGCAAGATCAGCATTTCTTTGTTTCAGATATCTGTGGCCATCAAATGCATCTTGCAGCTTCTTTAGAATTGTGAGCGTTTTGTTGTCAAGAATTTCAAATCCGATCTCAGGATACTGTCGAGTAATTTCGTCCGCATTTAAGACAAGGAATTTTCCTACCCTCATAGCCTTTACGCCATTGACCTTTATCGCTTGAATCCCTAATTCATAGCACTCAACAACAAACGACTTCATGTTGGTGTCTACTCTTTCAACCCTTCCGTTGTTGCTTCTTACTTCTATTGGGATCGGTCCTGCATCGGTTTGAAGCACGACCTGCGTGACTGGCTCTGTAACTTCTACGTCTAGTTTCTCTGAAAGATCTGTTTCAACTAATGCTCTACCGAGTACTTGAGTAAACCCACCGCATACAGCGATGAAGCCTCTTGAGGCAGCATCGACGATTCTTGCCTTCAGAGGAGCATTGCGTTCAGATTTGTAAAGCAAGCCAGCTTGGTGGCCCCTAATATTCGGAGCGTTCAGTGCAGATAATCCAACTTCTAGCTCTTTGCCTTTCGCTATTTGGCACCCATCAAGGAGGAGTATTTCATTACCGCCCATATGGCCCTTTATAAAAGTAAGTCTTTCTCTAGTCACTTGGTTCCTCGCTTTCACTCTTGTGCGTCCCGAGACCTATTGCACAGAATATCGCTGTCAAAGTAGTATTCCGTATTCGTAGGGCTTTCCAGGCGGAGAAGATCCTCACACCACACCACTAGGTGCAGCATCCTGCCCTTCTTGTCTCTAAATCAAGGATTCTAGCGTTCTCGCTCTAATTCGAATGAGAGGCAGTGGGGGCCTTCACCGGCAGAGGCAAAGGTTTCTGTTGCCGGATCAAGGACCTTCAACCCTCTGGCCCTAACCATCTTATTGAGCTTGTTCCCTCTGAATGAAAGTACCTTGTCATCCCCCAAAGCAAGCATGTTGATTTCGTTCCGGTAAGCATGTTCGGCCGGTACTTTGATCAGCTCCCAGCCGAGGGCGTCAAGGAACCCGATGAAATAGCCTGGTACCGCATCCTTGCAGACAATCGCTAGTTTATCCGCAACCGGCGAGAAGATGACATCCAAGTGGTTCCATTTCGAGAGGAACTCTACAACAAAAACGCGCTTGCCATACTCGGCCAGGATCTCCCTTGCATTCTCAAAGCCTGAGTATGTGCTGCGGTTGCCATTTCCTACAATAAGCGTGTTCTCGTCCAGACAGAAGCAGTCTCCTCCCTCTACACACCCGCGGGTGATTTGCTTGGGCAAGACCGTTTCGCCCAGTTCTTCAAGAGTTTCCTTAACGATTCGCTCTTCGCCCTTGCGTTCCTGATAGCGGAAGCGACCGACCAGTACCCCATCCGGAGTATTCACACCAAAATCCCGGGTGCTCGCCTGCCAGGGCAGTTTAGGAGACAGTTCTTCGATCCAGCTAATTTCAATACCCAAATCTTCAAATACAGCCTGAAACTCTGCGTGCTCCCTTACCCATACCTGTTGATCCGGCCTGACTCCTTTGTCGTAGAGATCGCGAGCTATATCACTTAGGGGCATAATGTTGTAGTACGTTGGCTTGGCCAGCAATATGCGGTTCAGCTTCCCTGTTGAGTTGTAAACGATGGTATGCTTCTTCTCCATAGTTCTATCTCCAGTCACAAACGATTTGCTCTGCTTCGAAACAAACCTCCAAGGAGCCCAAAAACCTTCAAATCTTACACATTCACTCACCTTCACATCTGTACCGCCTTGACGGCGACTGTTCATTCCCTGTCAGGCAAATCTTCCTAATCTCGTGTTTTCTTTTATTTGAGGCCTAGCCCATGAAGTGAGTCCAATCCCTCCACTTCGTGGGGCCCGTTACCTGCAAGGTTTAAGGATAGACCCCGGGCGTTCTACACTCGACCTCCCATGGTGAGTGTGAGGATCGCCTTTTGAGTATGCAAGCGGTTCTCCGCCTGATCGTAGATCCAGGAGAGATCGTTGTCACAGACTTCTGGATCGGCTTCATGGCCGCGGTCGATAGGCATGCACTGCAACAGGTATCCAGGAGCACAGAGCTTCTTCTGCTGTTCGGCAGTGTAGCGCCAGTCCTGGTACTTCTGCGCGAGCATAAGTTCTTCTTCTTTTCCGATGTCGTAGCGCTTGCCAGTGAACCAGTTGCGCGGGAAGACGACCGTTGCGCCGTCGAGTGCCCTATCCATATCATGAACGATCTCGAACGAGCCACATGAGTTGCTCGCCAGGTCATGGCACTGCTTTATCACGTTCGGGTCGAGGTCGAACTCGGGTGGGTTGGCGACGACAACGTCCATGCCATACATCGCCGAGATGAGCGCCGTCCCCTGCACCGAGCAGCGGCCACGAACCCACGGGGTGTAGGCCCAGGTGATTACGATCTTTTTCCCCTTTACGTCACCAAGCTTCTCGCGCATCGTATAGATGTCGGTGAGTGACTGACAGGGATGGTTGATGTCCGATGCCATGTTGATGATCGGTACTTCGGCGTGTTCGGCGAACTTGCGCATCACTTCGTCCCCATGACCGTAGTACTTAATCTCGTCATCGAGGAGACGGATCCCGATCCCGTCGCAGAACCGGGCCATTGCCTTGGCAGTATCCTTTACCGTCTCACCGGCGCCTGGCTTGTCTTCGAGCGAGAGGCGCATCGTGTTCGGGTTCATGAACTGGGAGTGACCCCCGAGTTGGGTCATCGCGGTTTCAAATGACATGCGCGTGCGCGTCGATCCGGCAAAGAAGAGCATGGCAAACGTCTTGTACTCGAGGTACGGATGCGGCTTGCTGCTGTAGTAGAGGCCTTTCATCTGATCGGTGACCTTCATCGCGATGTCGTACTCCTCGCGTGTCCAGTCAAGCTCGCTGATCAGGCTACGTCCCTTAAGATCGAACCAACTCATGTGATCCTCCTTTATGGATCAGCCCATGATCAGGGCCATCATCCCCTTCTGACCATGCAGGCGGTTCGCCGCTTCCTCGATGATGATCGAGTCCGGCCCGTCGATTACCTCGTCGGTCACTTCCATGTCGCGATCGGCGGGGAGGCAGTGCATATAGAAGGCGTCGTTTGTGAGAGCCATCTTCTCTTTCGTCGCGATCCAGCCCTTGTTCGCCTCGAAGACCGCTTTCGCCTTCTCCGGGTCCATCACGCCCGAGCCGTCGGTCGGTTGAACGGTCCACGCCTTCGGATAGACAACATCTACCCCCTCAAACGACTGGTCCATGTCATGAACGATCCTAAACGCCCCGCCGTGCTTCTTGGCGAGATCCTTAGTCGCGTTAAGCACGTTCGGGTCGAGGTCGAGCCCCTTAGGGTGAGCGAGGGTGACATCCATCCCCATCATCGCCGCGGAGATGATCGCACTCTGCGGAACAGCGAGCGGTTTCTCCACCGATCCAGAATAGGCCCAGCTCATGACGAACTTCTTCCCCTGGAGATTGTGGCCCAGTTTCTCCTGCATTACCATCACGTCGGCGAGAGCCTGGCAGGGGTGGTACATGTCATCCTCCATGTTGATTACAGGAACGCGCGACCACTTGGCGAACTCGCGCACAATCAGGTTCCCCTTGCCATACTGCCACCCGGTCGGTTTCCCGTAGATGCGGATGGCGATGGCATCTCCCATCTCGGCGAGGACGCGGGCGACATCGGAAATTCGTTCGGTGGAGTACGCCTTCTCCTCACCCTTGAGCGCCGGAGTGTAGACCGCGCCGGGCTGTAGGAAGGGGGCGTGCCCGCCAAGTTGGGTCATCCCCACCTCGAACGAATTGCGCGTGCGCAAGCTTGAGTTGTAAAACAGCATGTTGAGTGTCATGTC
The DNA here is from genome assembly GCA_030612175.1 of Candidatus Bipolaricaulota bacterium. Lineage (GTDB taxonomy): Bacteria > Bipolaricaulota > Bipolaricaulia > UBA7950 > UBA9294 > JAUVYF01. The sequence goes on from JAUWOJ010000073.1 coordinate 4,500, forward strand.
CTCCAAAATGTGGTGCTTCTCGCGCCGGATCTGCTTTCTCTTGAGGTCGTGAGCGGTGTCGAGCATCATTTCGATCTCGTCTCGTGAAAAATCAAGCCAGGTCAGGAAATCCCGACCACGTAAACTGGTGTTGGACATATAAATCTCCTAGTACTTCTGGTGTTTTGGGTTCGTTGGGTTCGTTGAGTTCATGGGGTTTATGGGGAGTAGGATATGGGTTTGACAGTTATTGTTCATCTATTTGATCACCAATTCATTGAAGAATCGCGCGAACACGTCAAGCGCCTCATATAGGGACGATAGCTCCAGAAATTCATCAGGCTGGTGCGCTTGGGCAATATCACCTGGGCCATAGACTACCATAGGAATCGCAAGCTTCGGAATTATGGCCACACCATCAGTTGAATAAGGAGCTATCTCCATTTCCCCTTGAGAATGATTGCCGGCAGCAGCTCTTAGAAAACTCTGCATATAGGGGTTGTTTGTGTCGCTTATGATTGGCGCCTTATAAGCAATAGTTCTACTCGTGAACCCCGCGCCGGTGTTAGTTATAGCTTCTTGTCCCAGTTTTTCCACAAGATCAACTACCATACGTTTTTCCTCATCAGAGACAACACGAGAATCAATGCGTACCTTGGTGGTATCAGGAACAATATTGACTTGCCAACCACCATTGAATTGACCAATATTTACTGTGCTGTGTCCGCGGCCTTTATGTTCCTGAAAAGTGTTGGCTGCTTCTGCAAGGTCAAGACAGAACCGTGCT
>JAUWOJ010000095.1 GCA_030612175.1 Candidatus Bipolaricaulota bacterium
TCAGTTTTCAGTTCTAACTTTCTGGCCTTTCACCCGTTACTCATTACCCATTACTGGTTACTGTCTTTCGCCTTTCCTTGCTTAACCAATTGAACGAATCAAACCAATCAACTATTCAACTTGTCTTTTCTCGGCTCCCGACTCCGGACCATCTCTTTCTTCTCCTACCTGACTGCTTTACGCCATTGCGAGAGAGCGTGAAAGGATCTACTTGATCGATTGGATGTTTTGCGCGACCATTGTTAAACAAGAGATCATAGGCGTCATAGAAGGAGAGATACTTTTGAGAATAATCGTCACCGGTGGGGCTGGATTTATCGGCTCGCATGTCGTTGATACCTACATTGGCGCGGGGCATGACGTGCTTGTCTTGGATGACCTCTCTACCGGGAAAATGGCAAATCTAAACACAAAGGCAAGCTTTGAGCAGGTTGATATCCGAGATCGAGACAAGATTGCTTCTCTCTTCAAGCGCTTTAGCCCTCAGATCGTCAACCATCACGCGGCTCAAATCGACATCCGCCGCTCAATCGCTGCTCCGATATTCGATACGGAAGTAAACGTCTTGGGAACAGTAAACCTGCTACATCAATCAGTCAACCGCAATGTAAAGGGATTCATATTTGCATCCTCTGGGGGAGCAATCTATGGAGAAACTCCCACGCCAGCGGCGGAAGGAAGCCCCAAAGCACCAATCAGTCCATATGGAGCGGCAAAAGCAGCAATAGAATACTATCTATTTGCGTACATGCATACATTCAAGCTGGAAACACTGGCTCTACGTTACGGAAATGTCTATGGCCCGCGGCAGGATCCAAGGGGAGAGGCGGGCGTGATTTCTATCTTTGCTGAGAAACTTCTGGCAAACGAGGTCCCCACTATCTTTGGGACTGGTAAACAGGTAAGAGACTACATATTCGTGAAAGAGGTTGCCCGGGCAAATCTCCTTGCCACTGATTGCTTATTGTCTGGGCTTCCTATGAGCCTCACTCCCGACGAACTCGCCCTTAACATCGCTACCGGCCATTCACTTTCAGTAAATGATCTTTTCACGCACCTGGCTAAGATTACCGACTTTAGTAAGGGCCCGTTTTATGCCAAGGCCCGACCTGGAGAACTTATGGAGAGTAGACTCGATGTAACTCGGGCAAAGAGGAAGCTTGGCTTCACCGCGGAGACCTCGTTCGCGAGAGGACTGACCCAAGTTCTAGCATGGCTGCGCAAGAAATGAAGATCCTCCTATTCTTTGGGACACGTCCGGAGACGATCAAGCTTGCACCGGTTCTGCGTGAACTACAAGCCTGCCCGCGAATCAAGCCCATTGTGTGCGTCAGCACACAACATCGAGAATTACTTGAGCAAGCGTTGCAGGTATTCTCGATTGTACCTGATTACAACCTTGGAATAATGACACCTGGTCAAAGCTTGTTCCGTATCACGCGTCTAATGCTCGCCGGACTTGAACCAATCCTAGAAGAAGAACATCCCGACCTAGTGCTCGTCCAAGGAGATACGACTACAGCTTTCGTGGGGGCAATTGCTTCGTATTATTGCAGAATCCCGGTGGCCCACGTAGAGGCCGGGTTGCGTACTTTTGATCCCTATGCTCCTTTCCCAGAAGAGATGAACCGCTGCCTCATTGATCAGCTCGCAGCGCTTCATTTCGCTCCCACGTCAACAGCAAGAGAGAATCTGCTTGCGGCTGGAATCTCAGAAGACACTGTTTTTGTTACCGGAAATACAGAAATTGATGCCCTTCAGTTCGTTCGCGCTCATATTCCTCCGCGATCTCGTTTCGCCTTCCCAGGCAAGGTCATCTTGGTGACAGCACACCGTCGAGAAAGTTTTTCTGGCGGGATTGCCCGCATTTGCCATGCCCTGGAGCAGCTCGCGCAACGAAACAAAGATATCAGCATTGTTTATCCCGTTCACCCAAACCCAAATGTCCGCGAAGTGGCAGAGATAGAGCTGGGCAAACAACAAAGAATCAATCTTATTCCTCCGCTTGATTACGCCTCTTTTGTACACTTGATGGCAGACTCAGCGCTTGTACTAACGGATTCCGGAGGAATTCAAGAGGCGGCAGCCGCACTTCATATCCCCACTCTAGTGTTAAGAGACAAAACCGAGCGAATAGAGGGATTACACAGCGGAGCAGCACAGCTTGTAGGCACTGATCCAGAACGCATCGTCGCTGCCGCGGAAAACCTGTTGCACAATCCACAGGCTCATGAAAAAATGGCACAAGCCAGCAATCCCTATGGTAATGGAGATGCTGCTATACAGATTAGACAAGTGATAGAAGCAAGATTTCTATGAATAAGGGTTACGCCGATCTCCACTTGCATACCACTGCATCTGACGGCACACAAGAGATCTCTGAGCTTGTGGAGCGGGCAGCTACACATGGTTTATCTGCCATAGCAATTACTGATCACGACACGATTTCTCCATTATTGACAAGTCCCGTGACGATGATGGGGGGGCTTGAAGTAATAAGCGGAGTGGAACTGAAGGTAGACTACTATGGCATACTGGGAGAATTGCTTGGCTACTTTGTCAATCCCGACACCCCGGCGATAAAGAGCCTGTTCCTATCTATGGAACAGGCACGCAAGAAGCGAATGAAGAAGATGATTGATCGTTGCAGCGAGTATCTTGGAGTCGACATCACATTTGAGGAAGTACGCAGATTGGCAAAGGGAAGCATTGGACGTCCCCATCTAGCACAACTCCTTGTGAACAAACACGCCGCGCCTTCATTGCGTGACGCGTTCAACAAGTTCATTGCAGATGGAAAGCCATGCTATGTTCGTCTTGACAGGCCAGGATTTCGCGAAGCAACAGACGCGATCCACGCCGCAGGAGGGGTGGCCTCTATACCACATCCTTGTCTCATGTCGGTGCAAAACTGGGAACAGTTTCTTATCAAGGTCCATGCACAAGGAGTAGATGGAATCGAAGTATTCTATCCTTACAAGAATACAACCAACAAACTTCGAGTCTCGCCTGACACACTTATGTCTCTAGCCAAGAAACAAGACCTCCTCCTTACCGGTGGCTCAGACGACCACGGTCCAGGATCAGTCAGAGAAACACTTGGCGCAATAAAACTTCCTTATCACTATGTATCTGCGATCAAGAAAGCTTGTGCTTCCGTCCATGATTGATGACCCTACGCACGCTGTTTTGCGCTCTAGGCAATAATCCCAGCAAGTCAGATAGAGTAAGGCCTATCTGTGCTCTGAGGTTGACAAGAAAAGGAACAGTTGTTAGTCTGTGCTCAAGCGAGGGTGGCGGAATTGGCAGACGCGCTAGCCTTAGGAGCTAGTGCCCTTCCGGGCATGCGGGTTCGAGTCCCGCCCTTCGCATTTGC
>JAUWOJ010000005.1 GCA_030612175.1 Candidatus Bipolaricaulota bacterium
GCAGAACTGGCGCAAGCAGAGGAGATCACAAAATTGGCTCCCTGCAATCCATGCTCAATTGCTATCTGTCCAGCAGCAGCGTTTGGCATCAGTTGTGGAACGAAAAACGGGCTCACTTGGCGTGGACCCTTATCTGAGAGAACGGTGAAGTTCCTCTCCATTGTTTCTAATCCACCGATTCCCGTCCCCACGACCACGCCTATCCGCTTTCGGTCAACTGTACTCAGCTGCAGATTAGCATCATCAAAGGCAAGGCTGGCTGCTGCTAACGCAAATTGCGTAACTCGATTGATCCGCCGCACTCGCCGAGGTTGCATGTAATCAAGCGGGTCAAATTCGAACACAGGCGCACCAATCAATACGCCGATCCCGGAAAGATCTATCAGGCTGTCTACTCGCCTGACTCCGCTGCGCCCAGCACGCAGGGCATCCCAAAACTGTTTTTTCCCTGTCCCGATAGGGGTAAGCGGGCCTATTCCGGTAACGACTACTCGCCTAGACATTGTCTTTCTTGGCACGTTCTTGGGCTTGCAGAGCAGCTAATTCATGCAAAAGAGCAGTCTTGTCCTCGGTCTCCGCGAGCTTCTTTTCAACTGTCTCCTTTCTTGCCTTAACCGCGGCGAGATCGATTTCCTGTGCACAGATAACCTCGGGCGAGACTATCGTCACTCCTTCTTTTGAAACACGCAGCACTCCGGTTAAGACAGCGAATGTATGGAAACCCTTATCGGTCTTGATGCGCAGAGGAGCACAGTCAAGAGTTGCCAGAAAAGGGGCATGATTAGGCAGGATAGCGAACTCCCCTTGTGGGCTATGGGCAACCACCATTACTGATTCTCCGTCGAATAAGGTTCTTTTGGCTGATAGTAATCGACAACGCATTATGGCCCCCTAATATTAGAACTATATAAGACAGGAGCGGTTAAGTTCAAGGACTAATGAAATTAGCATACAAAGTGAGAATCTCGTTTGTCAGTTGAATATCCTTTGACGAAAGATGTACCACTCCCGCTCGAGGGAGAGAAAAACGAAGCAGAGATTCCAGCGATAGAAGAAGACCACAACTAACAGGGATTCCCCTTCCCTGAGAACACTTCGGACAAAAAACCCCGCCTCTATGTGCGACGAACGAAAAAGAGTCTGTTGTAGCGCCACACTTAAGGCAAGAACTAAGGTGTGGTCGATGCCCAAGAAGCGTTAGCGCTTTCATCGTAAAGGAAGTTTGAAGCTGATCCATCGGGACATCCCCGGATTCCAGCACTTCAAGGAAAAGAGTAAATAGGGCGTATACTTGTCTTTCAGGTTGGCAACATGGGAGAAGGCGATTTAGGAGTCGTCCGCTGGAAAGAGCAATCGACACCGTTTCGAGGTTGCTTTTTAGCCTAGGGAAACCTTGAATGAGCGATCCCTGGCTTAGTAGATCAAGGCCCACTTTCTCGTAGAACACAACTTCTACTTGGTTTAGGAGATCAAAGACTCCCCCCATTCGAGAGTTTAGGCGCCGTGCTTGTTTAGCAATCGCCGCCCGCTTTCCCCATTTGTCGGTAAACAGGGTAACAATCAGGTCAGATTCCGCGAACTTACGAATTCGCAGAACTAAACCTGTGTCCTGAACCAGTGCCAAATCTAGTCCGGCGCTCCAGCAATGATATCAATGCTATGGCTGGCCCCAATACGGCTTGCCCCAGCTTCGATCAATATCATTGCCGTATCATAATCATGGATTCCGCCCGCTGCCTTCACTCCTAAGCTCTCCCCTACAGTCTGACGCAGCAAGGTGACGTCCTTTGCTGTAGCTCCACCGGGGCCAAACCCGGTTGACGTCTTAACGAAATGAGCGCCTCCTGCCTTGGCCAGGATTGCGCCGGCAACCTTTTGGTTGTCATTTAGCAAAGATGTTTCCAGTATTACCTTGACCAACACTCCTTGTGGCGCCTTTGTTGCGGCCGCGCATATACCCTTGATATCCGTGAGGACGGTTTCGTAGTCACCTTCCTTCAATGCGGCTACATTGATTACCATGTCTAGTTCATCTGCACCATCGGCAATCGCTCTTTGTGCCTCGAATGCTTTTGTTTCGCTTGTGTTCATTCCATGGGGAAAGCCGATCACCACGCACACCTTCACTTGTACGTCTGCAAGGAGCTCCCGGGCAACTGCGGCATAGCACGGGCTCACGCATACGGAAGCAAATCCGTACTCCTTTGCTTCTTGGCACACAGTGGAGATCTTTTCTATAGAAATGGTTGGGCCGAGGGTTGTGTGATCAATGAACTTCGCGAGTTCTTTCTTGCGCATTGTTCCTCCTGTTGTTTCTTAATTGTAGCGGCATGCCTGCTCTTTTTTTCTACCCTCATCTTTCAACAGTGTTCGTTTTTCTGTACGTTCGAACAAGTGAAAGCTGCGTCCAGCTTCATGCACGAAACCGGATATTGCATATCCTTGGTTAAAGAGATTCTCAAATGCATCTCGTGTCTTAAGTCGCCAATCCTGCGTTAATTCAGGGTAGTTGGCTTGTAGTGGTGCGAGATATGCTGGAATCTCAAACAGAAGATAGTCACTTGCTGGTCTACTCTCAATTTGCGCTAAGCGTCGAGCGACAGTATTAACCACCGTAGTTTTTGTGACTACCTCCATCTGCTCAAAGCCGATTCGAAACTGAGCAGGAGGCTTACCATGATCTATTATTGCTGAGACACGTGGGGAATTGATCCACCACTCTATCTCCAATTGATCTGCTATGAAGCCTTGTTTGGAAGAATCAGCTCTGCCGGAGAAGTATTCGCGCCTATAAGAAAGCGCGGTCGCCCCCAATTTGTTGAACGTAAGATGAGCTTCGATACCATACAAAGGATCGATTGTCCAGCTGATGAAATCTAGCCCTCTCTTCTGGCACTCGACTCGCTCGGCAAGCCTCAGCTGATACCCGATCCCATGATTGCGAGCTTCCTTTCGTACACTATGTAACAAGGTCACACAAAATGATGTTGGCTTGTCGGCGCGAGGAAGGTCAATGAGACACCCGATGAGTTGAGGGGGCTTGCTAGCGATGTCGTAAGCGCCGAGGATGATTCCACCACTTTGGTGGATCGCAGCCAACAGAGAGCTAGAAATAATCTGCTGGCGGTCGTGTCCCACTAGTTCCCGTTGCAGACGTTCGCATCCTAGAAACGCTTGACGAGAAGTTAGCTGTTCAATCCTAGTGTCCATCTCTGTCTCTCATATGGCGCAGTTGCTAGTCTCTTCCAACCAACTGTTCGATGCGCTCTTCTTCCTTAGTCCATCCAGTTACTGTTTTCACTCTTAAGTCTATAAAAACGTGTGTTCCAAGGAGAGATTCTATGTCGCGTCTGGCCTGTGTCCCGATCTTTTTGATCATCTTCCCTCCTTTTCCAACAATTATACCCTTCTGTGAATCTCGATCGACTATGATGTTGGCCTGAATCTTGATGAGGCCGTCTTTGCACTCACTCATCTGCGTTACTTGTACGGCAGTGGAGTAAGGGAGTTCGTGAAAAGTGGATTGGAAGATCTTCTCTCGGATCAGCTCACGTACCAAGAATTCTTCTGAGCAGTCTGTTCTCACAGCAGGATCAAACAGTGGCTTGCCTTGAGGAAGATAGGAGACAACAGTTCTTATTACTTCATCAACATTGTCGCCACGTAGGGCACAGACAGGGATCAGCTCCGCAAACCTGTTAATTATGCTGTAAGCAAGAAGAGTTTCCTTGATCTTGTCATCAGAAGCACGATCAATCTTGTTCACCAGGAGGAAGATTGGATAACCGTGATCCATCAAGCGATTGAAGATCAAGCGGTCATAGCGGTTCACTTCGCCTCGCGCTTCGACCATGTACATGAGTAGGTCGATCTCTCGAAGAGCGCGGAACGAGGTTCGTAGGATGTAACGCTCAAGTTGGGTATGTGGTTGGTGAAGCCCTGGAGTATCAACAAACACAATCTGTGCGGTATCCGTGGTATATACGCACCGAACTCGATTTCTTGTTGTCTGAGGTTTAGTGGATGTAATAAGTAATTTCTCCCCCATAACCGTGTTTAGAAACGTTGACTTTCCCACGTTTGTGCGCCCTAAGATACCTACAGTGCCAGTCCTAAAATCAGCCATTCTTGGCCTCCAACAATGATGTCATGAAAGGATGGTCAGTTTCTTGTCCATGAGTAGTCATGATATCAACGTGTTTTTCGTTTAGTGTAAATGAAGACGCATATATTCAGTTAGCGTCCAAAGCAAGTTTAGCCATATTTACTTGCGGCGTCGAGGCGTTGCAGTTAGGAGTGTATCGCTTACACCAAGCATTGCAAAGCCTTTGCACTATCTACTATACTCTCAAACTGGTATGAATACGCTTATTACCAATATTGGACAGCTTGCTACTCCTCATGGTACGGCCCCCCTTGGGGGGAAACAACTCGCTGGCCTTGCAATTTATGAGGATGTTGAGCTGCTAGTTAGGGACGGTAAAGTATCAGAGATTGCCCAGCGGATTGGCAGGCAAAAGGTAGATCAAGTGATCGATGCTGCTGGCAGTGTTGTTTTGCCAGGGTTTGTTGATGCACATACACACGCTGTATTTGCCAGGAAGCAGGAAGAGGAATTCTTCGCTCGTATCCAGGGGGATCTCCATACAGATCGAGGAATTCAGGCAGGTGCACGGGCAGTGGCAACAGCAACAGAAGAAGCTTTGGCGAGAGATTGTCTGCCATACTTAAAACAAATGCTCTCCTGCGGTACGACCACGGTGGAGATAAAGAGCGGTTACGGCTTGAGCCTGGCAGGAGAAGTGAAGCTTCTCCTCGCTATCCGGCGGATGAAGAGAACCTTACCTATCACGATTGTTCCTACCTTCTTAGGAGGATATGGCTTTCCCGAAGGGGTGCAGCGCGATGACTACATCTCCTCAATCATAACTGAGATGATCCCTGCGGTACGCCAGCGTCGGCTGGCGGAGTTCTGTGACGTCTACTGCGATGAGCGGTCTTATGGGATTCCTGAAGCTCGCTCTATTCTGCGTGCCGCTCGTGGTGCTGGTCTACGACTAAAGTTGCACGCAGATGGACTGAGATCTGTTGGTGGCGCGGAACTAGCTGCCGACCTTGAGGCGACGTCAGCCGATCACCTTTCGCGGGTGAGCCACCAAGGAATGCACAAACTAAAGGAGTCAGGAGTAATCCCAGTACTTCTTCCAGGGACAGCGTTTGCGCTCAATCAAGATTACCCGCCGGCACGAGACATGATTGATATTGGCCTTCCTATAGCTCTGGCAAGTGATTTCAATCCAGGAACTTGTCTTATCTACTCAATGCTTACCATCATCGGTCTTGCTGTGATCAAGATGGGGTTATCGGTGGAAGAGGCTATCACTGCTGCTACGCTAAACGCTGCTTGTGCTCTAGGGCTTGCTGAAGAGATCGGATCACTGGAGGAGGGGAAATCGGCCGACTTGATGTTCTTGCGGCTTGATTCGTATCGTCAGATTCCGTATTTCTTTGGGCACAACCCAGTTACTGCAGTGATCAAGAAAGGAAGGATCATCTACAAGTCATCATGATGAAGCTTGCTGCTTACGCCAAACTAAACCTATCACTCTCTATTCTTGGCTTACGTCAAGACGGGTTTCATGAACTTGAGTCGATCGTTCAAACAATTGATCTAGCTGATACAATCACGATTGAGTTTATCGGGCGAACCCTTGCTGTGGAGAACAGTTTTGCTATCCCCCGAGATGACGATCTCGTCTGGCAGGCGGCAAACCTTGTGCTTGCGGATAAGAAGACAAAAGGGGTAAGAATCGTAGTTGAGAAGAACATTCCTACAGGAGCAGGGCTTGGCGGAGGATCGAGCGACGCTGCCGCGGTCTTGTGGGCGCTGGACCAGTTTATTGCACCTTCTATGCCTAAACAGCAGTTGCTTGAACTTGCTCGGGAACTTGGCTCGGATGTCCCATTATTTCTTACCGGTGGGCTGATGACTATTTCTGGGAGAGGAGAAAGAGTAAGTGCTTTTTCTGAAAAGCGCCCCGAGCTGTTCATCCTTCTCGTTCCACCGATTCATTCCGCAACTTCTGCGGTCTACGCACAATTCGATCAATCTGTTCGAGGAAGGCGAAAACGCTCAACACCAGCTATCCTGGGACAGAACGAGCTTGAGCAGGCAGCGCTTGAGATCTATCCCGAGCTTCACCCATATCGAGAAGCGATTGCTTCCGTGGAAGCTGACTTCTCTGGTCTAAGCGGGAGTGGGGCGAGTTATTTTGGTGCATTCAAGAATCCTGCGGCCGCAAAGGTAGCGTACGAAAAACTGACGCGTTCCTGCTCAGAGGCAAGCGTGCATTTATGTTCTGCAACAGAGACCGGTTATCACTTACAGGAAGGATGTTGATGCAGATCGCTATTGATGGACCAGCCGCTTCGGGAAAAACTAGTCTTGGTGCTGCGCTTGCTCAGCAATTCGGATATCTGTTTGCTGAGACAGGTAAGATGTATCGTGCCGTTGCCCTTGGACTTGAGCGGGGACTCAAACTTGACGAGATTGATATTTCGGTGGATGGGAACAACCACTTCTTGCTGAATGGCGAAGATGTTACGGATCTCCTTCACAGTCCAAGACTTGATCAGGCTGCATCCAGGGCAGCAATCCGGCCAGAGGTTCGCAGGAAGCTTGTGTCTTTACAGCAACAGATTGCGAGAGGTCGTGATATAGTGATGGAAGGAAGAGATATTGGGACAGTTGTTCTTCCACAAGCAGAGATAAAGATCTTTCTGGAAGCGCGTCCATCTAGCAGAGCCAGGAGAAGGATGAAACAGCGAAAAGAGCTTGATTTCAGAACTACTCTAAGAGAGATTGTCGCTCGTGATGAGCGGGATTCCACGCGTGATATTGCTCCCTTGAACCCTGCAAGGGATGCAATTATAATGAACACCGATCAAAAGAGCCTTGAGGAAGTTATTTGCGAGGCAACAGACTTGGTAAAGGAGTACCTGGAAGGACATTGTTGCGTTCAGTAGAAGGATCCATTAAGAATGTGCTGTACGCCATCATATACCTTATCCTTTGTTTGCCGATAAGGACTCTATTTCGCATGAGGGTTAAAGGGAGGGAGATGGTCGAGGTGGAAAGAGGCTATATAGCTGTTGCGCGACACCGTAGTTATTGGGATATTCCGATCCTTGTTGTTGCTCTTGGTTGGCGCAACCGCGTTCATTTCATCTCTCGAAAAGGCCTCTCCCGTAACCTATTCCTATATCCACTGATTAGGTTTTTTACTACAGCCATTGACCGAGAACATTTCACCAAGACAGATTTACGTCGTGTGCTTGCGGCAATGAGTCGTGAGAGAATCATAGGGATTTTCCCAGAGGGCACAACGAGAAAGAGGGTACAATCTAAGTCGGGCGTGATTCACTTCGCCAAACGCGCAAAAAAAGCTTTGCTTCCAGTAAATATCCGAGCAAGTGGCCCTTATCCGCCACATTACCCGTTTCACTTTCCTCAGATTACAGTTTCAGTGGGTAGGCCTTTTCACGTCTCGGAATTGGAGGTCGAACAAAATGAGGGCAGGAAACAGCCGGAACAGTACCGAGAATTGAGCGAGCAACTTATGAAGCAGGTAGATGCGGCATAAGGCGAGTCAAGAAAGGAAGGAGATAGAGAGGAGTTTTTCCTAATGCAGGTCGGCCCACAACAAAATCGAGTAGGTGGTTCTAAACATGGATGAAAAGATCAAGATGGAAGATGCTTTCTCAGAAAGCGATGTCAAACTGTACAGTCGAGGGGACACGATAATTGGAACGGTTGTCCAGGTAAACGAAAGTGAGGTTCTAGTTGATATAGGATACAAATCGGAAGGGATTCTCCCTGTGAAAGAACTCTCTCCTTTCCGAGAGGAGAAGAAGGTCGAGGAAGGGGAGAAGATTGAAGTACTTGTTACCTATATCGACGAGGAAAAAGGAACGGTTTACGCTTCAGAGAAGCAGGCCGAGTATGAGAAGAGAATTGACCTCCTAGAGGAGGCGCATAGGGATGGTACTGCGGTCGAGGGAGAAATAACAAACGAAGTGAGGAATGCGGGTTATCATGTAAATCTTGATGGAATTCGGGCCTTCCTTCCAGGTTCTCATCTAGGAAAAGATCTCCCGAGTGCCATTGAAGAATTGAAGGACAAACGGCTGTCGTTCAAAATACTTGAACTCTCTCGTCGCGACAAGAACCTCGTCGTATCGCACCGCGCTTGGCTTGAGGGCGAAGCGAAGAAACAGCAAATAGCCCTGTTCAATTCCTTGGAGGAAGACCAAGAAATTGAGGGTGTGATTCGCAGCATTGTTGACTTTGGCCTGTTTATTGACATTGGCGGCTTTGAGGGGTTGTGCCACCGCTCTGAGATAGCGTGGAAGAACCTTCCTGTTCCGCCGCCGGAATACAAAGTGGGAGATAAGGTCAAGACCAAGATTATTGGTTTTGACAAAGAGAAAGGGAAAATCTCCCTATCCATTAAACGCCTCCGTCCCGATCCATGGAAGGGGATCTCCGAGCGTTATCCAGTAGGCGCTCGAGTTAAAGGAGAGATTGTAAGTGTGACTGATTTCGGTGCCTTTGTGCAATTGGAGCAAGACATCGAAGGCTTGATTCACGTCTCTGAGCTGTCGTGGGGTTACCCAGAAAAGCCAGCCGAGGTAGTGACTGAGGGAGACGAGCTGGAGGTAGTAGTTTTAAGCTGCGATGAAGCAGCACACAGAGTCAGTCTTTCTCTGCGACGTACTCAACGCGATCCATGGGAGGACGTGGAAGCAAAGTATCCGCAGGGTCAGCGAATGGTTGGCGCAGTTACTAAGATCACGGACTTCGGCGCCTTTGTAAGACTGGAGGAAGGCATAGAAGGTCTTGTCCATGTGTCTGAGCTGGATTGGGGCCACATTAACCATCCACGCGATGTACTCAAAGAAGAAGAAGAGGTTGAGGTTAAGGTCTTGCATGTGGATAAGAAAGAACGCCGCATTAGCCTCAGCATCAGAGAGCTAAAGGTGGATCCATGGCGGGAGTTCTTACAAAAGTTTTCGATAGATGAAATTGTCGAAGGAGAGATTACAGAAATAAAAGACTTTGGCGCTTTCATGCGAATCACTGAGGATGTTGAGGGACTCATCCATGTTTCGGAAATTACTGACCAGCGGATAGCCACCCCAGACGAGATTCTCTCTATCGGAGATAAGACGCAAGCTAAAATAATCGGAATCAATGAGGAGAAGAAACAAGTACGTCTCAGCATGCGCCATCTCTTTGAACGTACTCCATCTGCTCCTCGCAAGCGGTCAAGGAAGAAAGAGAAGAGTGATGTAGCTCTTCCAGAAACCACAGGACATGAGACCTTGAGCATGCGTGATTTGCTGGAGGATAAACCGCTTGACCTTGAGAATGAGGAATAGAGATACCAAAAAGCAAGGAGGAAAGACAGTATGAATAAAGGCGAATTTGTCGGCCAACTAGCTGATTCAACAGGTTTGACCAAGAAGGAGACGCGCAAGTTTCTTGACTCGGTTCTCAATCTTATCCAGGATAGTCTACTTCGAGCCGAAGCAGTGAAACTTGTTGGATTTGGCAAGTTTGCGGTACGGGCGCGTAAGGCAAGCAGTCGCATTAATCCACAAACAAAGATGCCGATTCACGTTCCTGCCAAAGTTGTTCCATTGTTCAAACCAGGCAAGGGGTTGTGCCGAGGAATAGCGAAAAGCCTGAAAGTGGGACCAACAGGCGGCGTAGCTAAGAAGTAACAGGTAGTTTCTCAAATAGAACACAAGCAATGGCCAGTTTCTCTGTATGAGAGAGGCTGGCCTCAATTTTCCCGGAGATGATCGAACAAGTTATTTTGGGACGGCCTGAGGCAGTGTGATTCACTTCAATGGAGTGAAAAGGTAAGGAGTAACCAACAGCCTTGATTAGTGCTTCCTTGGCAGCAAAGCGAGCAGCTAGGCGCTCAAAGCGTAAATCGCTGGACGCCGACAAGGCGTAGTTAATCTCCCCTTGCGTGAATAGACGGTTGAGAAAGCGTTGACCATAATGCTCCACCATATCCTTTATTCGCTGCACCTCTACAATGTCAATTCCTATCCTGATCATGCAATCCTGACGCGGGTTCGCTCCGCAATAATGATCGATTGTAGTTCATCAACAGCAGCGCTGAATGTGTCGTTTAGTACTAGATAATCAAACAAAGGAAGTGCCTTCATTTCCTGTCCTGATAATTCTAGCCGGGCATTGACCTGTGTTTCATTCTCTGTTCCCCTTTCCTGTAAGCGCTCTTTCAGGATGTCGAGAGAAGAAGTGGTGAGGAAGATGTACACTGCGGAGAAGTCGGTCGATTCGCAGTTTCTTAGCAGTCTTGCTCCATTTACATCGATATTCAAGATAACATCTTTGCCTTGCCTGAAGACCTCCATGACTTGAGGGAGAGAAGTTCCATATTGGTCGCCAAGGTAAGTTACATGCTCAATAAACTCTTTGTGTGCTACTAGCTGGTCAAATTCCAGGCGCGAGATGTAGTGGTAATCCCTGCCCGCTATCTCGCTGACGCGGCGTGGCCGTGTAGTGTAGGAGACCGAGAAAGATAAGCCAGGCAGGATTTGCATCACTCGCTCTATTACGGAATTCTTCCCTGCTCCTGAAGGCCCGCATACGACAAATGCAATCCTACTGCCGATTCCCCTTCGTTGTGTTGCGATTGATTTACTCAACATTTCTCACCTGTTCCCTGAACCGCTCGATCTGTACCTTCATGTCAATAATCAAAGAATTGATCTGCAAATCCTTGGACTTCGAGCCAAGGGTATTTGTCTCTCTTAACAGTTCTTGGGCGAGAAAATCAAGTTCTTGGCCAATTGGCTCGGTTTTGTCGATAAGCGCATTGACTCGTTTGATGTGTGTCTCTAGTCTGACTACCTCTTCGCGTACGTCGCTGCGCTCTGCTAGCAGAGCAATTTCCGCTCCCAGGCGGTCAGAATCAATCTCGATAGCCAGTTCATCCACGCGCTGCTGTAACCGCGATCGCAGCTCCTCTGTTAACATAGGCAGGCGCTCTTTGATTCGAGTCAATAACAGAGATAGCTCATCCATAAGTCGCTTAAGCTCGGCGCCAATACAGCTTCCCTCTTTTTCACGCGCGTCCGTTGTGGCGCTGATTGCGTGCATTATGGTTGGTCTGATTATTGGCCAAAGTTCTTCATCCGCTTCTTGTAAGGGTTGGAATGCGCCAAGTTGAATTAGATCACTGATAGCAGGTGAAGAGGCCAAGGAAAGTTTCCTGCAAATCTCTTCTAACTCAACAAGGTAATCGCGCAGTACTTCGACGTCGAAGAATCTCTTCTTACGTGAATCGCCCTGCTGTTCAATGTCTACCCAAATATCCAACTTTCCACGGTGGAAAGCATCTTTTAATGTCTTCTCTATATATACCTGTAGCTGTGGGCGCCCATGTAACGAATGGAGTTTCACGGCTAGGTAGCGGTTGTTGACTGTGCGGATTCTCACCGTAGTGCGCCATTTGCGCTCTATTGTCTCGCTGGTACCAAATCCTGTCATACTCTTAATCATGTACACTCCTGGAAAAGCAGATTGATGCGTAGCCGACCACAGAGCTTCGATCTCCGGTTACATCACCAGAGGTACTATAGCTTAGGAGGCGGACAGTGTTTACGTTGAGTATTTGTGCGACCGTCATCAGGATGACAATTGCTCCTCCTCCACAGATGGAAAGATGCCTTTCCGCAAGCAGGTGATAGAACCCTTCGCTATCCAGAGCAAGGATCCGATCGATCGCTTCCTGATCTAATTGCGAGGCGATCATGTGTGGCTGGTAGTGAGTGAAGTCACTACTTGCTATTACTACTCCTCCTTTGCCTTGAATTGCTTCTGCGATCTTCTCGCCTGCCTGCACTAGCTCGGAAAAAGGAGGTAACATAACACAGATTGGGACAAATGGGATTGCTGATCCAAACAAGAACTGCAGAAAAGGGAGTTGTACCTCAATCGAATGTTCTCGAGAGAAAGCCCCGGGTGATGCTTCGATCTCTCCGGAGATAAGTTGGTGAGCAAGGTCACTGGCAATGGGTGCATCCCCCAGTGGAGTACGCCACACACCACTGGTCATAATGGAGATAGGTGCTCCTAGTCCGGTGTGATTTGCCCCAAGGATAATTGCCCACCGTGGTTTGCCGAGGGAGGCAAGAGCAGAATATCCGGTCGCTGCTACTGGGCCGGAGAAAGGATACCCTGCATGTGGAGCAATTAGTCCACAAGGATAGGTTAGGGCAGCTTTAGCAGTGATCGTTGATTCGCCAAAGAGGTCAGAGATCTCATTGGAGAGAGATGTACGATTTCCTGGGTAGTAAGCGCCGGCAGCAACCGGCTCGCGAACATGATTCATGGTGCTGGTATTGTAGCGCTAAGGATAAGGTGGTCGCAACAATCTTGACAAGAATCTCTCTGTTACTTAACATTGTTCTGTTTACTGGGAGATCGTCTAATGGTAGGACGACAGGCCCTGGCCCTGTTAGTGGGGGTTCGAATCCTCCTCTCCCAAATTGTTCGAGACAAAACACCCAGGCACTGCTTCCGCAGAGTTTGTGCGGCGATTGTAGCCGGCCTTTCCGCACACAGGGACCGGGTGCACTACGACAATGGGAAGGAACTCACAGAGCATGAACGAATTGCCCTGAGGCGCTGAGAGGGGGGATCTACTTTGCCCACCCGTCCCGTGCGAACCGAAATTAGAAGTCACTGCCCACTCGAAACGACAAAGAGCCAGTCTATAGATCTCACAGGCGAGGTGAGTACGCCTTCCAAATGGTCTAGTGGCTGTTGAGGCCCGAATTAACCGTATTTCTATTGACAAAGACTCATTTTTGTGCTATCGTTTGCATGACTTCACTATGAAATTCATAGCAGATCGCAGTGATAAAGAATACTTTCGAGAAAAAAGACATCTAGCTATTCTATCCGGTTTACGCAACTACTTACTTGAGGAGAGGCAACCGGGGTACATCTCATGCTGAAGCAACCACCTCTAGGGCTGAGATTGCATCGAACACGAATAAATGCTTCTTGGATGCCGCATACAATGTAGATATTATTCCTATTATAGGAGGTGATTGGCGAGAGAATACACTGTAAGAAGAACATGTGTTACAGACCTTAAAATCAAGGAGGAGGAAAAATGAAACGTTTGTTTTTATTGATGCTGATCGGGTGCTTTGTGGTGTCCGGAGGGCTTATTACTCTGGGACAGGATACGGAGACTGTTACGATTACTGTCCGGTGTCGGGCGAAGCCGCCGATGGAAGACTGGCGCGGCAACAACTTCATTCTCGCTGCCGAGGGACTCAACGCCGACCTGGAGGCCGCAGGTGACCCTAGGCGCGTAGAAGTCGTGATCATCCAGGACAACATTGATTGGGGTCCGTACGTGACGGAGTTCGTGTTGAGCTACGGCGCGGGCGAGGAACCCGATATCTGGCTTACGGGACACGAGTACATCGGAGTTCAGGCCGAGGCGGGCCGGATCATCGCATTGGATGAGCTGATGAAGGAGTTCCCCGGGTTCAATAACGTTATCGATAGCCTGTGGGAAAGCACGAGTTACAAGGGCGAGATCTGGGGAGTCCCCCAGGATGCTGAGGCACGCCCCCTCTACTTCAACAAAGCTCTGTTAGGCGAGCTGGGTTGGACTGCGAACGAGATCGCGGCTCTGCCGAATAATATCGAGAAGGGCGAATTCACCCTCAACGACATGCTGACAGTGGCTAAGGAAGCGGTGGACGAAGGCGTGGTCGCTGATGGCAACGGTTTCTGGATGCGTCCGTCGAACGGGCCTGACTTCACCGCACTCTACTACGCTTTCGGCGGGGAGACGATCGATGTCGCAACCGGCAAGCTCGTCTTCAATGAAGTGGCCGGCCTCAAGTACTACCAGTTCTTCTACGATGCAGCGCAGATCTACGGATCCATGGGCGGCCTCGGCTTGGGTTGGGGCGACGCATGGCATCCTGGAGTTTCCGGGAGCAAGGTCCTCTTCTGGGTCGGCGGGACATGGCAGTGGGCCGAATGGGCTGAACTCTTCCTCAAGGATCTTGGCGGAGAGGCCTATATGTGGGAGACCTTCGGCATTGCGTTGATCCCAGCCGCAGAGCAGGGCGGCCAGCCGAATTCCCTCACACACCCGATGGCCTACCTCATCAGTTCTCAGTGTGAAGACCCGGACCTGGCGCTGGCCTTAATCGACAAGGTCACCGACTACGGACCGAACACCCGTCACGCGATCGCCAGCACTCACCTGGGTATCCTGAACGGACAAACGGAGTACAAGTTCTATAAGGATTCCCGCCTGCTGAGCGAGACGTTGTACATGCTGGATTACACCACCTTCTTGCCCAACAACCCGTACTGGGGCCCATATTCCACCATTACCTACGAGGCCCTGGCGGCGGTGGTGGGAGACGATTTCACACCCCAGGAGGCGGTGGAATTCGTAGTGGATGGCCTCCAACGTGAACTGGGTGACGATGTAATCATCCGGTGAAACGAAGAACGGAACAAATAGGGGAGAGGGGAAAGCCCCCCCTCCCCGCTCTATTAGGGACGAGAAACATCAGGTTCTCTCGGATGCGGGGCCAACTTGCTCCGTATATGTTTCTTTCTCCTACGCTTATTTTGGTAACGTTGTTCTTCTTTATTCCGCTTGTAATGGTTTTTATCCTGAGCTTTACCAAGCTAGATATGACCAACTTCGGTATTCTTGAGTGGTGGAAGCCGGTAAACTGGAGTTTGGACAATTACGTAAAGATCTTCACCAACAGATTTCTCTCAAGAATCCTCGGCAACACAATCATGTATGTTGCTGTGACCCTAGCCCTGTTCAACGTGGGGATGGCTCTGGTCATCGCTTTGATAACCACACACATTAAGCGCCGAACCGGATTTGCCTTTCGGACACTGTGGTTCCTGCCTCGGATCACACCGGTAGTGGTGTACACGATGATGTGGAGGGCACTGGCCGGGCCGGCTCCCATGGGCCTGATCAATAAGTACTTCCTTGTTCCGCTAGGTATCGGTGGGGGGGAATACCTCCTCCACACCCACCCATGGGTGTTCATCTTCCTGGTCAACGGATTCATCGGTGCTTCTTTTGGCATGATTCTCTTCGCCTCAGCGATTGAGTCGATCCCCAAGGACTACACCATAGCTTCTAAGGTGGACGGGGCGACCACCTGGCAGACGATCCGGTACGTCGAGCTTCCCATGATCAAGTGGCCGCTTCTTTTCGTGACGACCTACCAGACCCTCTCCCTCCTGACATCCTTTGAGCAGATCATGCTCCTCACCGATGGCGGCCCAGGCCTTTATCAAACTGAAGTCTGGTCCTTGACCGCATATCACCGGGCACTAACAAGTTACTTTGGGAATACCCAGTGGGGGTATGGCGCGGCATGGTCGGTGGTACTGGTGATTATCGGTATCGTGATGGCGGTCATCTACCTACGCGTATTCAAGTTCGGAGAGTTGGTGGAGGAACCGAAAATAGATCAACTATGATGCTACGACCAAAGGTTAAGCCTGTGCTTGCTTATCTGGTTTTAATTGTGCCTAGTAGTCTCATCATTCTTGGCTTCCTGTGGTTGCTGATCACCAGCTTCTCGACAAGGGTAGAGGGATTGCAGTCGCTCGGATGGACCCTGAACAACTGGCGTTTTCTGTGGGAATCACCCTTTGGCCCGCAGTATCCCAGCATCTGGGCGGTGACCCTAAACACCCTAGTAATGTCTCTGATCATGACCCTTATTGTGGTGGTAGTTTCATCCTTGACCGGTTATGCCCTCTCGCGGATGAAGTTTCCCGGGCGTAAGGGGTTCCTTTCCTTGACCTTGATCCTGCACGCCTTCCCCAGTGTTACTCTCTTGATCCCCATCTATTTCGTACTCCTCCAGATCGCGAAGATTCCGCTCATCGGACGTGATGTTCCGCTTCTGGGCGGCTTCGGGTACAACACGATAGGTGGAGTGGCTCTGGTTATGGTTGCCTTTCAACTCCCGTTCGGCATCTGGATCATGAAGGGGTTTTTCGACAACATCTCCTGGGACATGGAACGTTCGGCCCTGATCGATGGAGCCTCCCGCTTCAAGGTATGGTGGCAGATCATTATGCCGAACATCAAGCCGGGGATCGCGGCGCTCTCTATCTTTTCGTTCCTCACCGCTTGGAATGCCTATTTGATCCCGCTCACTTTTACCGCAGGGCGGGCTGGAAAATCAGCGGTCCTGTCCCTTTACCTGCAGAATTTCATTAGCGAATCTGTCATGACCGAATGGAATGCCGTGGCGGCGGTGGGGCTATTCCAGTTGGTCCCGGTGGTGCTGTTCTTCCTCTTCACGCAGGAGGCGTTGCTGAACATCTACGGTGGAGGAAAGAAAGGGGGAGTATGATCCCACGAACGAGGTCTGCTTCGAGGAGAACGATAGCATGAAGATTGCCTTAGAAGCTCTAAATAAGCACTTCGGGAAGGTGAAAGCGGTTGACAACCTTGATCTGGAGATCGGGGATGGAGAGTTTGTCGCCCTCCTAGGCCCTTCAGGATGTGGAAAGACCACCACCTTGCTCATGCTGGCGGGGATCTACAAACCCACCTCGGGGCATATCTGTTTTGACGACCGCGTGGTGAACCATCTTCTTCCAAAGGAACGTAATATCGGCATGGTCTTTCAGAGCTACGCTCTGTACCCCCATATGACTACGTTTGACAATATTGCTTATCCGCTGAAGTTGAAGAGGGTCCGCAGAAAGGAGATGAAGGAGAGAGTTCAAAGGTCGGCTGACATGATGGGGATTGGGGATCTTTTGGATCGTAAACCCGCCCAGCTCTCCGGTGGCCAGCAGCAGCGGGTCGCTTTGGCAAGAGCCTTGGTCAAAGAACCGGCCATCCTGCTCTTCGATGAACCCCTCTCTAACCTCGATGCTAAGTTGCGCTTGCGGATGCGAGGAGAGATTAAGCGCTTGCAGGAGGACCTGGGCGTAACCGCGGTATATGTTACTCACGATCAGGTCGAGGCGATGACCATGGCCAGCCGAATTGCGGTGATGAACTACGGAGTGCTGCAAACTTATGGCACGCCTAATCAGCTCTATAACCATCCAGATACCTTGTTTGTGGCCGGGTTCATCGGCGCCCCCCCGATGAACTTCCTCGAGATGACCTTTGAGGAACGGGACAACGGCTTTTATCTCAAGACTCAGGCTCTGGAGATCCGCATTTCGGCTGAACGAGGTGCCCTGGCTAAACAAAACAACGTTCCACAACGAGTGATCATGGGTATTCGCCCTGAAAATGTGAGCATCGTGGCGGAACAGGATCCGGATTTCAAGGCCGAGGTTTACCTGATCGAACCCTTAGGGCGTGAAGACTTGGTCACCTTCAGGTTTGTGGACGAGGAGATTCGTGCACTGGTCCCGGCTCCCTTCGACGGACGAATCGGCGAGACGATCTGCCTTAAATTGGACAAAGAGAAGGCGCACCTGTTCAATCCGGAGACAGAGGTCTCTGTTCTAAGAACCGGTAATGGTAGGAGTTCATAGTGCAAGATGGTGTTAAGGTGTGTTTCGCGATGGAAATAGGACACTTGTCCGTAGAACAGAATTCCTTGTTTTATGCATCCGAAAAGTGTTATAGTTCGGGCCACAAAACTCTGATCTGTCTAAGGAGAGGGCAGCGCGGTGAATAAAATAGGGCTCAACATTCACTCAGGGAGGATCAATGGCGATCTCGAACTGCTGAAGCGAGATATCCATGCCATTGAGGATGCAGGATTCGATGTAGCGGAGATACCGGTCCACGGCGTCGATGCTGTGGTGAACGGGCGTCTGCGTACGGGAAGAGCGAAGCAGGTAGAGGAGATCCTGAATGGATTCGCTCTAAAATACACCGTACACGCGCCGGACGTACTCAACCTGAGAGACTTCCAATACCCCGATATCCATCGGAAGGTCTTTGCAGCCAGCATTCAGTTTACCGCCGCGATCGGGGCTAAGACGTTTATCTATCATCAAGGAAAACTGAAATGCAACGGCAACGATGTGACTGAGGAGGAGGCGCGTGAGATAGAGGTAGACACGCTGATCGACCTCAGCAGCCTGGCAAAGAACGAAGGGGTGACGATCTGCGTCGAGAATATTCACTCGAGCATTACACACTTGATAAGACTTGTAGAAAGCGTGGGAAAAGAGAACATTAAGATATGTTATGATTTTGCTCACTCCTATATCAACTCCAAAAAACTGGGATATGATTTTATACGCTCAATTCAAGCAGCTAGGCCGTATATCCGCCATGCACACGTAAACGATAATTTCGGTAAGGGAAAGCCTGAATCCTCAGCCTCGTATATCGAGGCAATGCCGATGGGAATAGGAGATTTGCACCTCCCAATCGGGTGGGGGGACATACCATACAAAGATGTGTTCCGGGCCATGGTGGGGTATGACGGCATCTATACCCTTGAGCTTCAGGAGAGGTTCTTCGAGAACGGGTACAGCATGCTCAAGGGGGTGCTTCAAGATCTAAGGGATATGCTGGAACAGGTGGAGGCAGAGAAGGGAGAATCGGCAGGTCAAGTAGACGATTGAGAAGACCCCTGTCGACTCGCAAAGCGGCGAGGGTTCCTCAGTTTTGGTGTATACATAGTAGTGAATGAGATCCCAGGCATTTTCTCTTTAGCCAAATATTACAGCTCTAATGACGGAAGAGTGCATCTGATTTACACAGCTACGAGTGATGGATCATAAGGAGGAAGGAACAGGGGATGGTCACCATAAAGGACATCGCACGTGAAGTGGGAGTATCTCCCTCGACCGTCTCCCGGGCTTTGAGCGACAGCCCTCTCATTAGCGAGAAAACAAGGCAAAACGTAAAAGAGGTTGCCCAAAGGCTCGGTTACGAGCGAAACGAGCTAGCACGTGGGTTGGTAAAAGGATCGTCGGGGGCGGTAGGTCTTGTGGTGGCGGACATCACCAACCCGTTCTTTTCCGATATTGCTCAGGGCGTCGGAGAAGTGGCTCACCGGTTTGGGTATGGGGTGATGCTATGCGACACGGCCGGGAAGGCCAACCGGGAGTCCGATTACATCCGCCTGCTGCGGCGAAAGCGCGTTGATGGGCTCATCCTCACCTCGGCAACCATAAATGATCCATACCTAAGGGACCTGGCCAAGACAAGAACTCCTTTTATCTTGGTGTCGCGCCTTTGCCGTAGCGTGGATGCTCCTTACGTTGTAGTCGACGATCGCGTGGGAGCGCGACTCGCTGTGGAGCATCTGATCAACCTTGGGCACCAGCACATCGGGTTCATCGGGGGGCCCGCGGATGTTCAGTCAAGCCGCGATCGGATGGTCGCCTACCGAGAGGTGCTGCAAGAGCATGGCTTAGCTGAGAAAGAAAAGTGGATGGGCTTCTCTGACTTCACCCAGGCCGCTGGACGGAAGGTAGGACGGCAGATGCTCTCCCCACCCGAGCGACCATCCGCTATCTTCGCCGCCAACGACATGATCGCCCTCGGGGTCCTTGAGGTCGCCGAGGAGATGGGGTTTCCAATCCCGGATGACCTCTCCCTAGTGGGCTATAACGACATATCCTACGCCTCTCTCCCCCGCATTCAGCTGACAACCGTCGCCCAGCCTACATTTGAGATGGGGAAGATTGCCACCGAGTGGCTCCTCTCCGTTCTCAGCAAGGAGGAGATTCTTCCGTTGTATCGCATCCTCGAGCCTCACCTTGTAGTTCGGAGCACTACCACTTGTCCTTGCGTTGATGATTGACCCCGGATGCTGTCCCGCCCTATAATGCAAACGTTAGCAACGGACTGATGCTGATCGAGAAATGGCTTAGGGGGGAAGACAGATGAACAAGCAAGTTGATGTGTTGTGTATCGGGCATATTGACAATAGCAGGATCGTTGTAGAAGGTAAGCGTACGGATGCCACCGGCGGGGCGATTCACTACGGCGGCATGGTCTTACGCAAACTGGGCCTAAAAATTGCCGTGCTGACGCACGTGGCCAGACAAGACCTCGGGCTGTTGGACGAACTGAAAGCTGCTGGCGCCGAAATCTATCCCGTGATAACCGAAGAGACCACGGCGATAGAGAATGTCATCCCTGACCGCAATTCCGATCAACGAACCTGCTATTTACTCGGATTTGCTGGTACGTTCAGAGTGGAGGACATCCCGGCAGTGGATGCACGCGTCTACTATATAGGGACGATCGTCCCGGGTGAGATTGATCTTGCATTCCTCAACGAGATCGCCTCCCATGGCCCGCTGGCAGTGGACGCCCAGGGGTTCCTGCGCAAAGAGGTGAACGGGGAGCTCATCAGCGATCGTTGGGAACAGGCACGAGACATACTTCCTCTCATATACTATCTCAAGGTGGATAACCGCGAGGCGGCCACAGTGACTGGGGAAACGGATCGTTACAAGGCAGCGAAGATCCTCCGCGATTGGGGTGCCAAGGAGGTTCTTCTTACCCATCAACAAGGGGTCATGGTGCAAATCGGCAATGAGGTAGTGGAATCACCGTTTCGCCCACGGTCGTTCGCCGGACGTACTGGGCGCGGAGATAGCTGCTTTTCTTCTTACTTTGGGCGTCGTCTACTGGGAGATTCTCCCGCGCAAGCGGTGCGATTTGCCGCCGCCCTTACCACCCTGAAATTGGAGGAACCAGGGCCGTTCCGCCGGGATCTTTCTGAAGTTGTGAGAATGGTGCGCGAACTCCACCAGCGATAATTGTGCTCGACAAGGAAGAATGAATACCGACTCCGCACTGTCTGCCGTTGATGTTGATGGAACCTTGCTAGAACGAAATGGGGCGCTTATACCCTCGACACGCGGGTTTCTAGCGGAGCTTTCGATGGAGGTCTTTCATTCTAAGTACGACCTGGGCGAGCTAGCGATGGTTGCCCCGGAGGCGTTTCGACAGGCAAGTCAATTGCCATCGACAGTAATCAAGGAGGTCTTAGGTGGGAAGTATTAAGATTGGGCTGATTGGCGCCGGACGTATTGGGCGGCTGCACGCCGCGAATTTGAGCTATCGTGTTGGTGGGGCAGAGATTGTCGCGGTTACTGATGTGTTCCCCGAGGTAGCGGAACGATGTGCAGAAGAGCTGTCCATCCCAAGCGTTGTTGATGATCCCCGCCGTATCTTTGACGATCCGCAGATTGGTGCGGTATTCATCTGCGCGAGTACTGAGGCACATATCTCTCTGATCGAACAGGCAGCGGAGGCTGGTAAACACATATTCTGTGAAAAGCCGATCGCGCTTGATATTCCTATGATCGATCGCGCACTGGAGACGGTCAAACGGGAAGGAGTCTTATTGCAGATCGGGTTTAATCGCCGCTTCGACCCCAACTTCCATCGTGCCCATGATCTCGTGAAGCAAGGCAGAATCGGGCAGTTGCACATCCTGAGAATAACTAGTCGCGATCCTGAGCCTCCTCCACTGGAATACGTCAAGGTCTCGGGCGGAATCTTTCTCGACATGATGATCCACGATTTTGACATGGCCCGTTACCTGATGCAAGACGAGGTAGATGAGGTCTATGCAATGGGGGCGGTCCTGGTCGATCCGCGGATCGGCGAGCTTGGAGATGTTGACACCGCAGTGGTCACCTTACACTTCAAGAGCGGAGCGCTGGGGATAATCGACAACTCCCGCCGCGCTGCATACGGCTACGATCAGCGCGCGGAGGTCTTCGGGGAGAAAGGGATGATCGTCGTTGCCAATCCTAAGCCCGAGACCACAGTGCTGAGCAGTTCAGACGGCGACAGTTCATCTCCGCTCTACCACTTCTTCACCGATCGCTATACGGAGGCCTACGTAGCGGAGATAGAGTCGTTCATTGATGCGATCGAGAAGGGAGAGACTCCTCAGGTTACTGGACGCGACGGGAAGATTCCCGTGGTCATGGGCTACGCCGCCAAGCGTTCTTATGAGGAAAAGCGGCCAGTGCGCCTGGAGGAGATCGATCCAGGTCTCAGTCTCTGAAGCAGCATGGCTGGACAAGCGATGAGCGATGAGGCCGAGAAAAGCATACACGAACTCCATCGATTGGAAGGGGCATCCTAAGGGGAGAACGGCAGTTTGGAATTTCTAAGCAGTCTGTTATAATTGTAATACAAACGTTTGCAAAGGGGGATGAATGAAGGCCTTACTGCTAGATGCAAAATGGGATCCGAGGCCGTCGTACAAGGTGTCGGATTGGGAGAAGAAGACGGGGAAAGCCGTTGAGGGTTTCAATGTGTGGAGAAATCCCGAACTGAAAATCACCGAGGTTCCGAATCCTAAGCCAGGTCCAGGTGAGGTCCTAATCAAGATTCATGCTTGCGGTGTCTGTGGATCGGACATGCACTTCTACGAAACCGATGACGAAAACTACATCCTCTATCCCGGATTGACGAAATTCCCGGCAATCCTAGGGCATGAGTTCTCCGGGGAGATCATTGAAATCGGTCCGGGCCCCGAATCAGAGGGATTCAAGGTTGGAGACCGAGTCACGGTAGAAGAGATGGTGTGGTGCGGATACTGCCGCCCGTGCCGCGACGGCTATCCCAACCATTGCACCAATCTCGAGGAGCTCGGATTCACAGTTGACGGGGCCATGGCCGAATACATCGTCGTCCCGATTAAGCTTTGCTGGAGTATCGATTCGATCTTCGAGCGCTACGCTGATGAGAAGCTGGCATGGGACGTTGCCGCTACCACTGAGCCAACCTGCGTTGCCTATAACACGATCTTCGAGCGAGCCGGGGGATTCCGGCCAGGGGCCTATGTCGCCATCTATGGCGCCGGGGCGATCGGCCTCGCTGCCATCCAGCTTTGCAAGGCGGCCGGTGCAGCCAAGGTTTTCTCATTCGAGATTTCGCCGCAACGACGCGAGCTCGCCAAAGTGGTGGGGGCCGACCATGTGTTCAACCCGCTTGAAGTTTCGCCATCTGAGGTCATCATGGAGCTGACCAAGAGCGAGGGCACTGATCTGTCGGTCGAGGCAGCAGGCGCACCGGACAAGACGATTCCCGAAATGGAAAAGACCATCGCCATCAATGGAAAGGTGGCGCAAGTAGGACGAGCGGCCGTGCGCGTGCCGATGTATCTGGAAACATTCCAGGTTCGACGTGGGTCGCTATTTGGTGCGCAGGGCCATTCTGGGCACGCCATCTTCCCTTCGGTCATCCGCATGGCGGGCGCAGGTCTAATCGACAACTCAAAGATCATCACGGCACGCTTTCCGCTCGATCAGGCTGTCGAAGCAATCGGCCAGTCTGTCAAGAGGGAAGACGGAAAGATCATTATTCATCCGTAACGGATAGGAGGACAAATGGCCAAGTGGCTTACAACGGAACTTCCTCAAGTTGTATTTGAGAATTCCCAAGTTGGACGGTTGAAGAAAGAAGTCTGGGATGCCTCGGAGGAGGAGATTGACAAGATCCTTGCCGAGTATGGCATCCCCGCACCCTCGGAGATGGTAAAACCCGGATCCTACATTCAGACAACCCCCCGAGCGCAGGTCGTGGAGAACCGGCGCAAGAACGACATTGTGATCATTCCCGTTGCTTCTACCGAGCGGCATGGTGATCACTCCTGCTCCGGGCATGACCTGTTTCAGGTGACGCAACTCATCGAAGGGGTGAGGAGGCACACGGAGAAGAAGGGATATCCAGTGAACCTTGTCCTCTCGCCACTCAACTACGGCGGGCACCCATACCACCATGTGGGAATGCCGGGGACGGTGATCATGCCCGAGGAAGTGGTGCGGGAAACGCTGATTAACACAATGCTCGGGCTGTGGAACGACGGCTTCCGCAAGCAACTTATCGTGAACAACCATGGGCAACTGTGGATGCTCGAATCGGCGCTGCATGAATTTATGTACCGCTATCAGCTTCCAGGGATCTACCAGATCTTCGACTGGCACCGCTGTGTACGTGAGTTCTTTGTCCCCTGCGAGAGAACCGGTTGGGAGACGGACTTTATCCACTCTGCCGAAGCGGAAACCTCGCTCGGACTGCTCCTCTTCCCTAAAGGGATGATCGATATGAGGCACGCCGTAGGCGGGGAAGGTAAGAGCTACCTTCCTGGTGGACACTTCGACACCTCAGTCGACCCGTACAACCGCCCGCATCGTTGGTCAGAGGCAGAGGGCCAGGTTGCGATCGAGCTCGCGGCCGTGCCGCACGGCTCTGTTGGGAAACCTGAACTGGCTGACCCGAAGAAGGCAAAGCGGCCGGTAGCCGCGATCCTTCGTTATCTAACCCTTGTCCACGATGAGATCCTGGAAGCATTCCCACCAGGAAAGCTTCCTCCGGTGGAGGAGATAACCACACGCACCGAAAAGGAGATGGAACCCTACCTGAGAGAGCCTGGCTCTCCGGGTTGGAAGCCGGTCTATGCACTGCCCCGACGAGGGTTCTAGATGCGTAATTGGCCACTGGGGTTGATCGTTCCCTTGCAGGACCCTACCCCGTTCTCTCCGTTTGCCCCGGGAAACTGGAGACAGGCGCTGAGACGAGTCAAGACTGCAGGCTACGATGGCGTTGAGCTAGCGATAACCAACCCCGCCAGGATTAATCCTGATACGACCAAGAAGGCCCTCGAATCTGAGGGCCTTCGACTCCTTTCTATAACCACCGGTCAAGCGGCGGGATTGGAGGGGCTATCCCTCGCTAGTCCTGACGAGCGGATTCGTCGTCGAACAATCGAGCGGATAGAGGCTCATATGGATTTAGCTAGGCGTTTTGGCGCAGTGGTGATCGTTGGTTCGCTGCGCGGTGCAGATGGTGGGATCAAGTTGCTCACTGAGGCGCTGCGCGAATGCGCGAAGCATGCTCCCGAAGTTAGGCTCGCCCTTGAGCCACTCAATCGTTATGAATCCCGGCTGGTGAATACGGTCGCCGAAGCTCTTGACGTGATTGAGGAGGTGGGGGCGGATAATCTAGGAATCCTGTTCGACACGTTCCATACCAACATCGAAGAGGTCTTGGTCGGTGAGGCGATCCGCGCCGCCGAGGACAGACTGTTGCACGTCCATCTTGCCGACTCCAATCGCTTCGTCCCCGGGTATGGACACCTGGATTTCGCGCAGGTGTGGGATGCGCTTGATGCAATATGTTATCAGCAAGCGCTAGTAGTCGAAGCGCTTCCTGAACCTAGTACAGAGGCCCTTTTGAATGCACCGGCAAGACTGAGAGGAGAAAGGAAATGACGATTCATGATCTTCCTGCCAAGTGGCGAATCTATGAGCAGTCGCTTCAGAAGAAAGGTGGCGCTGTCTTCTGCTTGGTGAAGCGATCAGATGGGGAGAAGGCGCTCTATGTTCAGGGAGAATCCCCGTTCTCTAGAGGCGAACCCTTTGCCAATGGGAATCTCTATTGGCTTACTCCGCAGACGGCGTTTGATCTCGCGCAGGTTTTTTCGTGGTTGGCCCCACAGTGTATCCCTGCCGAGCGGCCTAGCTTCGGATTCGGTGACCGGTTGGGACTCGCCACCCCGGGACACATCCGCGCCGTTCGGGGGACCAGCGCATTCCCGGTCTTCGC
This sequence comes from Candidatus Bipolaricaulota bacterium, assembly GCA_030612175.1. Classification (GTDB taxonomy): domain Bacteria; phylum Bipolaricaulota; class Bipolaricaulia; order UBA7950; family UBA9294; genus JAUVYF01. Next base: position 25,644 of record JAUWOJ010000005.1, read on the forward strand.
CCAGCAGTCGGTACGGGAGAACAGTCGCACTGGACGCACGTTTGCCGAAGTTCTGGCAAGTGCGATCTTCGGCACATTTCAGGAAGGATACAACGGTGGATTTGGCGCAGATGCCGATCACCTGAAGCGAGTAGAGGATGCACTTGAGGCGGCGGAAATCGGGTACACGTTCTTTACCTGCGATCCGTCAGAACACGTGGTTAGAGTGGAGAAAATGGGAGACGAGGAACTGCGGCAAAGGTTCTCCGCCTTAGACTGGGCCGATGAATGGAGACAAGAGTACCTCAATCGTCCGTTTCCGATCGCGAAACTCGGTGAACTTCGATTCACCGAAGATACGCTCTTCCGCGCCGCACTCAAGTATGGCGCTGCAATCGAGTTTGCCGACAGGATGTATCGTGGACTCACCGAGCGCCTTTCTCAAAGGTTTGACTATGAGGTCTCTGTTGATGAAACTGATTTCCCGACGAGCCCGCTCGAACACCTGTTTGTGGTCCGTGAACTGCACCGGCGAGAGGTGGAGTTTGTAAGCCTTGCCCCGCGGTTCGTCGGGGCGATGGAGAAGGGGGTGCACTGGCAGGGTGACCTTGATCAGTTCGAGCGAGAGCTTCACGCCCACGCCGCCATCGCTCGCTCTTTAGGAAGCTATCGGCTTAGCCTTCACTCCGGGTCGGACAAGTTCACCCTGTACCCGCTACTGGCGGAAGAGACCAATGGTCTGTGGCACGTGAAGACAGCTGGTACGAGTTACCTTGTCGCCCTGGAGGTGATCGCACGGAATGATCCCTCCTTCTTTCGTGAGATCATGCACCTGTCGCTGTCCGCATTTGCCTCAGACAAACAAAGCTACCAAATCTCTGCCGACCCGGCGCGTATCCCGCCACTTCATTCTGTTTCAGATGATGACCTTACACAGCTGGTGGCAAAGCATGATAGTCGGCAGGTGCTGCACATTGGATTCGGCTCCGTTCTTAGTGAATTGGGAGATAAACTGAATGAGATCCTTGCTTCCCACGAACAGGAGCATTACGCTTGTCTCGCGCGCCATCTCGCGCGGCACCTGCAGGGATTGGAGGTGAATAATGAATGAGTTTGAAGGAAGAGTTGCTGTCATCACTGGTGGGGCAGGCGTCCTCTGCTCAGCGATCGCTGAAGGGATGGCGCGAGAGAACGCAAGAGTTGTTCTCCTCGATATCGATGAGACGAGAGCGGAAGAAACGTTGGCCCGCGTGCGCGCGGCGGGGAGCGATGGACTGTTCATCAAGACGAGCGTCCTTTCCCGCAATGAGCTAAACGATGCGACAAGACGCACGGTTGAGACATTCGGACGTATCGACTTCCTTGTGAATGGTGCCGGAGGAAATCGTCCGAAAGCGACGACCAGCGCAGAAGTCCCCTTCTTCGATCTGCCGGAAGAGGCAATCAGGTTCACCTTCGACCTTAACTTCATGGGAACATTCCTTGCCAGTCAGGCTATGGCAAAGGTAATGGCTGAGCAGAAAGGAGGATCGATCGTGAATATCGCATCGATGAGCGCGATCAGGCCGCTTACCCGCATCCCGGCCTACTCCGCGGCCAAGGCAGCCGTAGCCAACTTTACCCAGTGGCTGGCGGTGCACATGGCGCAGGAATATTCGCCTCGCATCCGTGTAAACGCGATAGCCCCCGGCTTCTTCCTCACCGCGCAGAATCGGTTCTTGTTGAAGGATGATGATGATGAATTGACCGCGCGTGGTCGACAGATCATCGACCACACACCAACGGGGCGATTTGGAACGTCGGAAGACCTGATCGGTATAGTTAACTGGCTGTTGTCAGAAGCGGCTGAGTTCGTCACTGGAATCATCGTACCCATCGATGGAGGCTTCTCCGCGTACTCCGGAGTGTAGGAAGAGAGATGAACAACGTTGTCATAGCACAGTCGGGAGGTCCTACCGCAGTGATCAATTCGTCCCTTCTCGGGGTGGTGGAGGCTTGCCGGAGCTATCCGGAGCGCTTCGGAAAGCTCTACGCTGCCTATCATGGGATCGAAGGGGTTCTTAAGGAGGAGTTTCTTGACCTGTCGGGACAGCCTGAGGAGGAGCTTGCGCTGCTACGTACCACGCCGGCTGCTGGAGCGATCGGAACCTGCCGCTACAAGATAAGACCGGAACAGATCGAAGATCTGGAGCGGATTGTTGATGTCTTTCGTGCGCAGAGAATCGGCTTCTTCTTCTATATTGGCGGGAATGACTCCATGGATACGGCAAACAGGGTGAGCAAGCTTGCGCAACAGAACGGGCTGGATATTGTCTGCGTCGGTGTTCCAAAAACGATCGACAACGACCTCGGCGATCAAGAATTCATGTTGATCGACCATACGCCGGGGTACGGATCGACTGCGCGGTACTGGGCGCACATGATCCGGAATCTCAACGAGGAGAATCGTGGCTCGTGTTGCTCTGATCCGGTGTTGGTAGTGCAGGCAATGGGGCGGCGGATCGGCTTCATCCCGGCCGCGGCGCGCCTCGCCGATCCGGAGCGCGAAATGCCGCTACAAATATATCTTCCCGAAGCTGAATCTACCCTGCCAGAGCTCGCAGAGAACGTGAACCAGGAACTGCGGCGCTCCGGACGTGCAATCGTCGTGGTGAGCGAGGGGTTCAACGTGGGGAACCTTGGAGAGAGTAGAGACTTGTTCGGGCACACACAATTCAGCGCAAGCGAGACGTCGGTGGCACAAATTGTCGTCAACTACCTAAACCGAAATGGGTTGGCCGTTCGTGGCACAGCGCGGGGGCAGATCCCGGGGACAGACCAGCGCGACGCGATAATCTACGCCTCCACGGTTGACCTGGAAGAGGCCTATTCGGTTGGATGGCACGCAGTGAAGATTGCCGTTACGGAGGGCACAGGCCATATGGCGACAATCGTGCGTGATCCGGGATTGGACTATACCATCTCGTATAACAAGGCTCCACTTGCAGAGATGGCCAACTCCGAACGGCTCTTCCCCAAAGAGTGGATTGCGCCAAGCGGGACTGACATAACCGATGAATTCCTGCATTATGCCCGTCCACTGATTGGTGAGGGTGGGCCAAGTGTTCCTCTCGTCGATGGGCTGCAACGCTTCGCCCGTTTGAAGCCTCTGTTCGCTGAGAAGAAATGTCCGGCGTATATCCCTTGGGAGTACCGGTGAGAGACTATCGAAACGGCAAAGACAAACTGCAACGCTAGACGGAATGTAGTGTCCGATCTTGCCCTGCAGGGTCCTTGTCCGACATTAGACAACGTTGCAGATAAGCTGTAACACTACAGGCTACAGAGAAAAAGAGGATTCATGGACTACAAGAAGCGACTTGAGAATTTCCATCCGACCAAGGACTTCCTCATCTGTATCGATTCTGATGGCTGTGCGTTCGACACGATGGGGATCAAACAGAGGGAATGCTTCTGCCCGTGGATGATAGCCTACTTCGACCTGCAGCCAGTGGCGGAGGCAGCGCGGGAGTGCAAGGAGTTTGCCGATCTCTACTCCAAGACTCGGGGGGTGAACAGGCACGTGACGATCAAGCGCATCCTCACGGAACTGTTACCCGCGCACCCGCAAACCAAAGCACTCGGATTTCAGGTTCCCCAGTTTCCCCACTACTTCGCCTGGGTGGATGATCCGGGAAGCCTCCTATCAAACGACGGCCTAAAAAGAGCAATCGACTCTACAGAGGATCGCCGAGCGAGAGCGGAACTCGCGCATGCTCTGGAATGGGCAGAGCGGGTGAACTGGGCGGTAAAGGAGATTGTAAAAGGGATACCGCCGTTTCCTCATGTGCGTCAATCATTGGAACAGATGAAAGACAAGGCGGATATGATCGTTGTATCAGCCACGCCTCTGGAAGCGCTAGAGCGAGAATGGGCAGAGCATGACGTTGCTTGCCACACTGCCCTCATTTGTGGGCAGGAGATGGGGACAAAGAAAGACCAGATCGCGGCGGCGGCCCCCCATTACCCAGAGAGGAACGTCCTCATGATTGGGGACGCCCCCGGCGATATGCAGGCGGCCAAGGCGAACAGGGCGCTCTTCTACCCGATCGTCCCCCGAGACGAGATTGCCGCGTGGAAGCTGTTCTACGAGGAAGGAATGGAGCGGTTCCTCGTCGGTACCTACGCGGGCGAGTATGAGAAGATGTTGATTGAGCGGTTCGAGGCGGCGCTCCCTGAGCGTCCGCCGTGGGAGGTAAACTAATGAACGCCGATCTTGGTGTGATTGGTCTGGCAGTGATGGGTCAGAACCTGGCGCTAAACGTAGAGAGTCGGGGATACATAGTGGCGGTGTACAACCGCACCGCAAGCCGGACAACAGGATTAATCGAGGAGAGGGCGGTTGGGAAAAGGCTCATTCCCTCCTATTCGCTCCCAAAGCTTGTCGCATCTTTGGCCGTGCCGCGAAAGATCATCCTCATGGTCAAGGCGGGAAAACCGACCGACACGGTTCTGGAACATCTGTTCCCGCTTCTCTCCGCGCACGATGTCGTGATCGATGGGGGAAATGCCCATTATTCAGATACCGAACGGCGTGTTGAATGGGCAAAGGAATACGATGTTCGCTACCTGGGGGTAGGAATCTCCGGAGGAGAGGAGGGAGCCCTGCACGGCCCGGCGATCATGGCTGGTGGCGACCCAAAAGGTTATGAAGAGGTGGAGGGGATCTTGACCAAGATCGCGGCTGTCGGGCCGGAGGGCCCGTGTTGTGCCTACTTTGGCCCCAGATCATCCGGCCACTACGTGAAGATGGTGCATAACGGTATCGAGTACGCGATCATGGAGACGATCGCCGAGGCGTACGACCTGATGTCGCGTGGGCTGGAGATGACCACCCGGCAGATGGCCGATGTGTTTGGAGAATGGAACAATGGTGAGCTCTCTTCGTACCTTTTCGAGATCACGGAGGAGATCCTTCGCCGCGTCGATCCGGAGACTGGAAATCCGCTTGTGGAGATGATTCTTGATCAGGCGGCGCAGAAGGGGACGGGCAAGTGGTCCACCCAGTCCGCGCTCGACATCGGCTCGCCTACTCCGACGATCGCCATGTCCGTCTTTGCGCGGGTGCTCTCCGCGCTCAAGGAAGAGCGGGTGCAGGCACAGGATGTTTTGTCTGGACCGGACGGGAGGATTGCTGCGGATCGAGCAGAATTCCTAGGCGATCTGTCGGAAGCTGTTCAGATCACAGTCCTTTCTGCCTATGCACAAGGGTTCCGCCAGTTACACGACGCGTCACGGGAACGAGGGTACGATCTCGATCTAGCAGAGGTGGCGCGAGTGTGGATGGCGGGATGCATCATCCGGGCGAGATCCCTTGACCGGATAGGAAAAGCGTTTCGCGATGATCCAAAGCTTTCTCTCCTGTTCCTCGCCGATCCGTTCAAGCTGACCTGGGAGAAGGGTCAGGCTGGGCTGCGCCGCGTCCTCGGGCAAGCTCACGCATATGGAATTCCGATTCCGGCGATCGACTCCGCCATAGACTTCGTGGACGGATACCGCAGCCCACGTCTTCCGGCGAACATGATCCCGGCGCAGCGCGACTTCTTTGGTGCCCACACATACAAGCGAATCGACAAGGAAGGTGTGTTCCATACCAAGTGGGAGG
>JAUWOJ010000060.1 GCA_030612175.1 Candidatus Bipolaricaulota bacterium
GAAGAAACTGGCATACGAGATATCGTCAAAGCCAATGACTGATGCATCCTTCCCTGCTTGAATTCCGCCTTCCCTGAGTGCAGTTATCGCACCCATTGCAGCGAGGTCGCTTGCGGTGAAGACAGCGGAGAATTCGAGGCCAGTTCTACGCGCATCTCTGACTGCTTCATAGCCACTTTCAAAGGAGAAGTCACCATAGATGATGTATTGCTCATCGTCGGGTAGACCACGTGTGTCAAGTGCGGCTCTGTATCCATGCTCACGGGCGATGGACGCCACATGGGCTTCCGGGCCATTGACGAACAGAACCTTCTCATGCCCTAACCGAAGAAGGTATTCCATTGCGGTGCGGGCACCACCCTCGTTGTCCGCATCGACGTAGTCTGCCTCAGGGTACCCGATCGGCTGTCCGACTGTAATGAAGGGAATCCCTGCGTCGAGCAAGTACCGCAAGCGCTTGTCATTGCTTCTGATGCCAAGGATCACCACCCCATCAACGACTCCATCTTGCGTCATGCTCCGGCAGGAATCCTCATAGTCCTCTTCGGAATCGGCAGTAGCAAGGATCAACCTAAAACCCTTCTCGTTGAGACAACTGCTGATCCCCCTTAAGAACTCTAGGAAGAAGAGGTGCGAGGAGAGGCGCCTCGTTGTATGAGCTACGATAAGCCCTATGCTCCCTGTTCTCTTCGAGCTGAGCCCCTGTGCCACAAGGTTTGGCGTATAGGAGTGGGCCTCGATGACCTGCTCCACTCTCTTTCTCGTCTTAGGGTGCACTCCCTGTCTGGAATTAAGAACCCGCGAGACAGTAGCCTTTGAAACCCCAGCAAGCTTGGCGATCTCTTTCATGGTCAATCTCTTCGACATGGTGTAATATTGTCCTCGCTTTAGAAACCGGTTTCAAGAGGACTAGTCAAGGACTTGTGCCCGATCGAGGATTGGATAGAGGAGGGACGATGAAGATCAAGGCGGTGATCTTTGATCTAGATGGGGTGATCGTCGATACAGCAGAGCACCACTACCGCTCCTGGAAGCAGTTGGCCAAAGAACTTGCGCTCCCATGTCCGCCGAAGTACAAGGATCAGGTACGCGGCATCTCCCGTACTAAGGCCCTCAAGATTGTGTTAGCCGGGCGTGAAACCTCCAAGGAGGAGGCCGAACAACTCACAACGCGCAAAGACACCTACTACCAGGAGATGATCCGCACGATCAACCCCAGCGACCTCCTCCCAGGGGTGCATGCCATTCTCGAAGCTCTCAAGAAAGGAGGGATAGGAATTGCCGTAGCCACCGTATCCCGCAACGCCGAGAGGGTTCTCTCTCGGCTGGAAATTCTAGACGAACTCGATGTCCTCGTGGACGGGAACAGTGCTGCGAGAAGCAAGCCCGCTCCCGATCTCTTCCTATATGCTGCCGCGCAACTTGGTATCCCTCCATGCGAGTGCCTGGTCATAGAGGACGCCCCTGCCGGTATCGAAGGGGCACAGGCAGCCGGCATGCGGGCGGTCGCCCTCGGCCCAAGGGATCGCTTCCACAGTACACGCCCGGACCTCATCCTCCCGTCTCTAGAAGGGATCTCCTATAAGGCGCTCCTCCTCCAACTAAAGGAAGAGCAAGATAATGCGACCTCATGGTTGGTCAAAGAGACGGGATTTGATCCAAGCAGGCAGAATCGATTCGAGACGATCTTCACCGTGGGGAATGGATACTTGAGTACACGGGGGAGCCTGGAAGAGCGCTTCCCTAATGATATTCCCGCTACTTTGCTGAATGGTCTCTACGATGAGATCCCCATCTTCCATACGGAGCTCGCCAACGCCCCCAATTGGACCTGTCTCCATCTCCTTGTCGAGGAAGAGCCCTTCTCGCTTCGTCGAGGAAAGGTCCTTCTGCATGAACGCACTCTGGATTTGCGAGATGGGATCTTGAGGCGAAGGGTGCAATGGAGAAGCCCACAGGGACAGACCGTGGAGATTCAGACGATGCGGTTCACCTCCATGTCCGACCCGCACCTCTGCGTCCAGTTGTACGCGGTCACCGCGCTCAATTTCAATGGGGAGGTGAGGCTACAGACATGGCTAGACGGAAAGGCGGAGAACCCAGGCATCCCTCCCTTCCCCGAGGTGAGACTCCTTCACTGGGAAGGCCTTGTCCAGGGATCGCCAGATCCCCAGTCGATCTACCTTGGAACACGCGCACGATCCTCTCAAACCGAGCTAGGGATGGCTACAGGACTCGTGTTAGAGGGGATCCCAGAGGGTAAGATCCACACGCAAGAAGGAGCGTGCCCAAGCCTCGATCTGACGTGCCACCTGCGCAGGGGACAGACCGTCGTGGCAGTCAAACTGACCTCCATCTTCACGTCTCTCAAAGAGAAGAACCCGGTCAAGGCGTCCTTGCTGAAACTAGAAGAGGCCAAAGATAAAGGGTACGCCACAATCATGAGAGAACACCGGGAGGCGTGGGCCAGCCTCTGGGAAGACTGCGACGTGAGGATTGAGGGAGACGAACAGGCCCAAAGAGCGGTACGTTTCAACCTGTATCACCTCCTAATTGCCGCTCCGCGCACAGAGCAAACGAGCATCCCCGCTAAAACCCTCTCCGGTTTCGGCTACCGGGGACACGTCTTCTGGGATACCGACACGTTCATCCTCCCTTTCTTTGCACTCACTCAACCCGATGTGGCCCAACGCCTCCTCCTCTACCGCTACCACACCCTTGCAGGGGCGAGAGAAAAGGCGCGTCAGAATGGATACGAGGGGGCGATGTTCTCGTGGGAGAGCGCGGCTGACGGGCGTGAGGTAACCCCCCGCTGGGTGCCGGATCATGACGGCTCCCCGATCCCGATCCTCTGCGGAACGCTTGAACAGCACATCAGTGCCGATGTCGCCCACGCTGTGTGGCAGTACTGGAAAGCAAGTGAAGATGATGAGTTCATGCAGGACTTTGGGGCCGAGATCGTCCTAAGCACGGCTCAATTCTGGGCAAGCCGCGTTGAATACGACAATGAGAGGGAACGCTACGTCATCCGCCATGTGATCGGTCCGGATGAATATCACGACGATGTGGATAACAATGCGTTCACGAACGCGCTGGCCCGCTGGAACCTCAAAGCAGGAGAAGAGGCCTGGTCCTGGCTCATGAATCACTCTGCGAAGCGAGCGGAACATCTTCGACAGAAGCTCGGCTTCACCGAAGAGACGATCCAAGGATGGAGAGAGATCGCCGATCGCATAGAACTCCTCTACGATCAGGAAACCGGGCTCATCGAGCAGTTCGACGGGTATTTCTCTCTTGAGGATATTAATCTTTCCTCTTTGGAGCCGCGTATACACTCTGTCTACGACATTCTGGGACCCAAGAGGATAAAGGAATCGCAGGCCATAAAACAGCCGGATGTGCTCATGCTCCTCTTCCTTCTCCCCACGGAGTTCGATGAACGAACCTTGCGAGCCAACTGGGAGTACTATGAATCACGTACAGACCATCGATACGGTTCCTCCCTCGGGCCGAGTATAGCAACCATTATGGGATGCAAGGTTGGAGAAATCGAGAAGGCCTACGAGCATTTCCTGCGTGCTGCCCTCGTCGATCTGGAGGACAACCGTGGGAACACACAGGATGGGATCCACGCCGCCTCGGCAGGGGGCGTGTGGCAAGCCGTGACCCGCGGGTTCGGCGGCCTACGGATCACCCCAGAGGGACCCCGTGCCTTCCCTCGGCTTCCCGCGCACTGGAAACGGATGCGATTCTCCGTATGCTATCGTGGCCAGAGATTCTCCTTTGACCTCACCCCCCAAATGAAGGGGCCAGTGAAGCCTGTGGAGTGATAGACCCATGCGACTTGATGGATACGCTCACTGCGAGTCTCCTTATCAGAGACATCGAGAATGAAGGTCTGATCCCAATTCCATACAACCGACAGATACAAGCAGACAAGCTTCCCCACAGGGGTTGCGTCCACGGATAGTTTTAGCGCAAGATTGGATCCGGAGGGAAGATGCCAGGCAGAAAAAGGAGAAGTACACGGACCTACGTTCTACTGGAGCTAGGTGAGCTTCTACTGGTAATCTTTTTCCTCGTGATGATCTCTTATTTCATTCGCATCCCTCTTTGGGTCGTCATAGCGATCCCGGCGGGTAAGTTCCTCAAGTTTCTACTTGTTTACCCTATTGTGCGACGATCCGTCAAGCAGCCGCTCCACTCCGGGATCGAGAGTCTAATCGGCACGAGAGGGTTGACTGTGGAAGCGATCGATCCTGAAGGCTATGTCAACGCTCGCGGTGAACTGTGGAGAGCAGTGAGCAATGGTGTCTCCATCCCTGCTGGTGCCAAGGTCGAGGTATGTGGGCTCGACAGAACTAAGCTAGTGTTAAGATCGCTGGAGTAGGTCTGGATCTCTCGGATTCCTGCGAGAGTACTTTGGAATTGCCTGAATGTATGCGGGCAACGTATAATAGGGAATAGATTGAGTAAATTAGTACGTATCCTGATCGAGATCATTTGCTTAACGAAGATCGTGGCTGTGAAGATATGAGAGTACAGAAAGAGGGACGCATGCGCAGCCTGAGCTGGCGAGTGAAACTGAGCGGCCTCTTTGTATTGGTTTTGGGGGCATCACTGCTGTTCCAGGTGTTCTATGTCATTCCACACATCCGAAACGACGCGATACAAACAACTGAGATTCACCAAGAAGAGATTGCCTCCAACCTTGCCCGTGAACTGGCCACGGATCTGAACCAGACCAGGGATAGGGTAATCGAGTTATCTACACGGCCCGAGTTTCACAGTATGGATCTTGCCGGCATCCGCGACATTATGAAGGTGCTTGCCCAAGGCTCATATCGGTTCGAGTCTCTGTTTGTGATTAACGCCGATGGGTGGTTTATTGAAGGAAGCACGGATGACCTGTCCATGTACACCACGAAGAGCTATGCGGACCAACCTTACTTCAGTATTCCATTTGAGAAAGGGGAGATCTATTATGGTTACCCACAATTTTATGCCGAAACCGGACTTGTTGGAACAACTGTTGCGGTACCCATCGAATCAAATACAGGAGAGCCAGCAGGAGTTCTGTTGGCAGTATTCAAGCTAAACTATCTAGTTGATCTGGTGACAAACTATCCACTTGACGAGGAAACAGTTGTCTACGTGGTAGACACGGAAGGCACGGTCGTTGCTCATTCTGCGATAGACTTATTTGCTCTAGAAGACGGTCCACTGTCGCTAGATTATAGTGACTGGCCGATGGTACAAGCAGTTCTCGCTGGACAGGAGGGCAACTCGCAGCAGTATGAACAAGACGGCACATCTTACTTTGGCGCCTATGCCACTCTGGACACCAATGGCTGGGGGGTAGTGGTGGAACGCTCGATGAGTGCGATCCTCGCCGAAAGCAGCGCTCTGACACGATGGACGCTGATAGTTATCAGTATCCTCTTTGTTGGTTCACTTGGCATAACACTCGTATTCGGGCAACAGATCATGGGCGCGCAGAGACATAGCGAAGAAGCACTGAAACTGTCCGAGGAGAAATTCAGGGCCATTTTTGACTACGCCAGCGACGGCATTCTTATCGCGGGCGCTGAAGACAAGAGGTTCTTTGCAGGCAATACCGCGATCTGTGAGATGTTAGGCTATACCCCGCAGGAGATTACTACTCTGGGAGTTGCCGACATACACCCTGAGGAAAGCCTCCCTGATGTGACAAAGCAGTTTGAGAAACAGTTGCGCGGGGAGATCGCGCTGGCTTCTGATACCCCGGTAAAAAGAAAGGACGGCAACGTATTCTTTGCGGATGTCCATGCAAGCTCGGTGACCCTGGGCGAAAAGACATATCTCCTTGGTATATTCAGGGATATCACCACCCGCAAACAAGCCGAGGAAGCATTACGTCAGTCTTCACAGAAAATAGAGCGCCTTCACCAGATAGCCCATGACTTGGAAGCATGTGAAGAAGAAGACCAAGTCTATCGACTGACCGTCGAAGCAGCAGAGCAAACCCTTTCCTTGTCTACTTGTACTCTAGATATTGTGGAAGAAGATAGACTAGTGGTTAAGGCAACATCATCGGCATTACCTCCAGGGGCAAGCCAAGAGATCAAGCTCAAAGAGGGTGGACTGGCAGCGAAGACCTACCGTACTAAAGAGACGACTGTCTTTGGTCGGATAGAGGATGTCCCTGATGCCACACCGGTACGAGAAGACATCCGCTCCGGCATCAGCGCCCCAATAGGTGACATCGGTGTGTTTCAAGCTGTCTCTACTGAACCTGATGCGTTTACAAAGAATGACGCACGCATGATTGATCTATTACTAGGCCACACCTATGAAGCAATAAGGAGGATCCGCCTACAAGAAGATCTTAAAGACCAAGCAATCCACGATCCACTAACAGGAGCATACAACCGGCGCTACTTTGATGAAACGATAGAAACAGAACTACAACGCTCCAAACGTTACGACCATCCGATCAGTTTCCTGATGATCGACATCGACCGGTTCAAGGAGATAAACGATACGTTCGGTCATCAGAT
>JAUWOJ010000084.1 GCA_030612175.1 Candidatus Bipolaricaulota bacterium
TACCTCCTTATGAACTTTAAGCAAACACCACAAACAAAGCGACTTGATAAACCAGAAACTACTACTTTCACCTCCCTTCCCTCCGAGTATAGACATAACCTAATGGCCTTCTTCCATTAGGGAGGATATGCTGCTTTCCGCATATGCCTACCTCGGGTCTTCTTGATAGCCATATACGCCGCCTAGTCCTGCTTCAGAGGGTAACAGCCACTGCTAGACATCTTGTATGCAGAATACCTTCCTACCGTTACCGTAGCAAGAAGCGACAGGGAAGTCAATACTGATCCTCGGCACTCCAAATTCCGGGGACAAACCCCGCCCGTTCGTCCTTGCCTCAGGTTTCGCTTCCTTACTATTCTGTTGATGATAGCCTTGATCGTGGCAGCCTGCGGGTCCCGATATCTTGGGTGCGCGACACACATTGAAAGGGAAGGCCTCCGGTGCCAGAGTACTACAAATGCGTGGGGGTTGGAAGCGCCAGAACACCTGGGCCTGGGCTTACTGCATAGGGCAAGGGACGAAGGTCAGAGAGATCTTATGATCTGATAGCTCAGTCTCTCGATCAATAAGTGTATGAATTACTTAATTTTCCAGTCTTATCAGTATGTCAACCGCGGCTGTCCGCTCGCCAGCAATGAATGGGTTCAGATCGATCTCGCTGATCATGGGAAAATCAAGTCCGAGTCTTCCCAAACGATGTAGAGTTGATATGAGCGGAAGAAGATCAATCGGAGGCTGACCGCGAAAGGCCTCGAGGAGAGGAAAGGCATGAATTGAGCGAATCATCCGCTCTGCATCACTGCTTGAAAGCGGGGCAACCCCGAATGATACATCTTTTAGCGCCTCAACGAGCGTCCCTCCAATTCCAAACATCAGCACAGGACCGAAAGAAGGATCACGATTCAATCCGAATATCAGTTCGCGCCCGGAGAGGCTTGGCTGTAAGAGGATCTTTCCACCACACAAGTTCTCGCGCGCTATCAGGTCGTTCAGTCGTTCGATGGCGTGCCCTAACTGTTCTTGATTCGATATCTCGGTGATCACTGCCCCTTGCTCAAAGCGATGAAAGAGCGCGGGGGCATCGACCTTGGCAACGAGAGGATAGTTCGATTCATGAGCAAAAGCGAGAGCTTCTTCCATATGCTCGACATAGGTAAAAGGACAGACCGCAATCCCGTAGGCAGAGAGGACCTCCGCCCCTTCTGCGAAGGTAAGTGACGATCGCTCTTTCGCACGGACGCCATCGATCACACGTCTTGCACGTTTGTAGTCGATTTCGACATCCGGGGTTTTCTGTGGTAATTCGTGGGTGCGCCGCAGTTCTCCTACCCGGCAAAGGGAGGCGAGGGCGTCGGCTGCGGTCTCAGGCATAGTGTACACAGGGATTCTGTTCTTGTGCAGCAGTTCTCGAAAACCAGCGATGTTTGAGCTCTTGCTAAGGGTGCAAACGAAAACTGGCTTACCCGGATTCTCCTTGACTACACGGAGAATTGACGAGGCGACAACCTCTGGATCCTCCTTAGATATAAGCGGGGGGCGAAAGATAACGATAGCCGAATCGACAACGGGAAGAGTACTTCGCAGCGTTCTTTCGTAGTCCGAAGAATCGGCCGTCGCAATCATGTCGATTGGGTTTACCAATCCAGCCTCAGGCGGGAGAAAGGAGGCGAGTTCGTTTCTAATCTTGAGTGGAAGTGGTGCAACGTCAACCCGCATCCGCTCACAAGCATCTGCTGTGATGATTCCTGCCCCGCCGGCGTTCGTGAGGATCACCGTCCTGTTCCCGTTTGGGATCGCGTTCCACCTCACAGCTCCAAGTACGGTAAGCGTTTCCTTGATCGAGGCCACGCGGATCGCGCCACTTTGCGTCAGAAAGGAATCTACGATTTCATCTGGGGTGGCGAGTGATCCAGTATGTGAAGCGACTGCTGCTTGCCCTGCCTGTGTTCGCCCAGCCTTCAACACGACAATTGGTTTCGTCCTACCGATCCGCCCCACAAGTTTGCGAAACCCGTCCGGGTCGGCAAAGCTCTCCAAGTAGAGGAAGATCAATCGGATTCGCTTATCTTCGGCGAAGTGAGAGAGCAAGTCGTTCTCTGACAGCCCAACGCGATTGCCCAGGTTGACAAACCGGGAAACCCCCAGATTCATTCCCTCGAAGAACTCGAGAATTGTCTCTCCCACAGACCCACTCTGAGAGATGAATGCTATCTCTCCGTCTGTTGGGAACCAAGAAGAGAAGGAGGCGTTCAACGATACCTCTGGGAGACTGTTGATGATCCCCATGCAGTTGGGGCCAACAACATTAAAGGAGTAATGCTCGACAAGCTTGGCCAGCTCTTTCTCTCGCTCTATCCCCTGCTTCCCGCTTTCCTTAAATCCTGAGGTAATAATCACCAGGTTTGTGATCCCCATATCCCCACACTGCTTGACGACCCCAAGGACAAGATCCTTATTGATGGCGAGGATGGCAAGATCAACTTTCCTAGGAAGATCATCGACAGATGCATAGCAGGGGAGACCTTCAACTATGTCATGCTTCGGGTTCACCGGGTAGACGATCCCGTGGTAGCCGCAACGTAGGATATTTCGAAGGATCTCACCCGCAACCGATCCTGGACGCGAGCTTGCCCCCACCACAGCAACAGAACGAGGCGACAGAAGCCGTGAAAGATCTCTTGACATTGTGTTCACTCTCCAGCCGACAAAGCCTAACACAAACAACAAGCGGAGATTTATCGTGTAGAGAACTCTTCCCGCTCAAGCAGGTCTCCCGATCAGCTGCGGGAAAAGACACAGGCAGACGAAAGTTTAACGTTCCATGTTGGAACACGCAACGTACTCCTTCCGCTTGCAGTATCCTTTGCTCCAGTACTCCTGGTTTGTAGGTTCTCACTATTAATTGGCGTGACGTTTGGATTGTACCCGGCGCTACGCCCAGCAAAGCTCGATCCAGTCTATGCGCTACGCTACAGAAGATCAGATATTGAAGACTAGAAACAGAGGAAGTGTTACGATTGTACAAAAGCCAAGTAAGTAAGGATAAGAGAAGATCGTGTGCTTGAGACCTGTGAAATTGAGCCGGATTCTCTTAAAATAGGTGCTGTTATGTCTATTGAAGACGGATCAACTGGTGATAGATGTGGGTTCTTGTCCCACGTTTTTCCTTCTCTTGGCTCCAAGGACATTAAGACTCTGCGAGAGATATCCTTGGGGGTGCACTATGATGCTGGGGAACTTATTGCCCAGGAGGGAGCCTATGCTGCAGGGGTGTATATTGTTCAGGATGGGCTTGTTTCTATCGGGAAATACGCAAGCAAAGGATGGGAAAAGCGTATCTTTAGATTCCTTGCCCCGGGCGAAATGTTTGGCCTGGAAGTGGTTTTCCTTGAGCGGGAACCGGTCAATGTTCAGTTTGCTAAGGCGATTGTTGAGTCCTCTTTGGTTTTCTTTGAACGGTCTAACATTCTTGCATATAGCAAGGAGCATTCTCGGCTGTTTGCGGATCTCTGTCGGTGGTTATCCCGCGAGGTGATCATGCTTGAATTCAAGCTTACCCGGGAGGCAGTGGAATCAATTGACCGCAATCTGGCTTTACTGCTTATTGCCTTGGCCAACAAGTACGGAAAGAACAACGGAAGGACTGTCTCACTTGATCCCCCTGTTACTCGCCAAACACTAGCCGAGATGATCGGTGTGTCGATCGAGACGCTGATGCGCGTCCTTAAGCGATTCCGTGCTCAAGGGCTGATAGAGACTGCACGGAGCCGGATTACGATCATCGATATGGACAGCCTAGTGAAGCGTGCCCGAATTAGCTCATTCTACCTCTCTATTATTGAAGAAACACTGTAGCGAAAGAGACTTCTTCTGTTCAACTGAGAGGAGATGCCTCGGGGAGGAGGGCGAGCCGTTCCCCTAACAAGGAGACCCAGGTAACCGAGGCGATGATGCGAGATACCTTGATATTTGAGATTCCTAGTAGTTGTGCTAGGACCGCTTTGGTGATCTCTGTTGGAAGAAGGATCAACCCTTTCTCTGAGTATTCTCCGTGTTTTTGTGCTAGCTCAAGGAGGAGTTGATACATTTGCTCTGCGGGTGTCTTGTGATTCGATGAGCTACTCCGCTGCTTTATGGAGTAGAGACGTCGCGCTAGGCAATCTATGCAGTAATCCTTAACTATGGTCTGTTCTTGCGCCATCTTAAAGAAGCTTTCCTTTTCAAAGAAGCAAAGTTCTGTTTCGGTGATTGC
>JAUWOJ010000071.1 GCA_030612175.1 Candidatus Bipolaricaulota bacterium
GTTTTGCCGGTGAGTTTCGCCAGGACGTGGTTGATCCGGTCATGCAAGCGCAGGAGTTCGTCGGTTTGAATCTTGACATCTGTTGCTTGGCCTTGGCTTCCACCGAACACTTGGTGGATGAGGATGCGTGAGTTGGGAAGCGCTGAGCGCTTTCCTGGGGTTCCCGCGGCGAGTAGTACTGCGGCCATACTTGCTGCCTGGCCGATACAGATTGTAGCCACATCACAGGCCACATAACGGATGGTGTCATAGATGGCGAAACCAGCAGTGACGGATCCACCTGGCGAGTTTATGTATAGCTTTATTGCTTTTGTTGGGCCCTTCGCGGCAAGGAAGAGGATCTGCGCGATAACCACGTTTGCTACTTCATCGTCAATCAGCTCACGGAGAAAGATAATCCTGTCTTCTAGCAGGCGCGAGTAGATATCGTATGTTCGCTCGGTGTGCCCGCTACGATCGATGACAAATGGGATTTGGGCGCTCATTCCGTTTTCTCACTCAATACGGCGTTCTTGTACAGCACGTCAAAGACACCCATGTTTACCTTGGCCAAGCGGTAGTCTTCCCAATGTTCCTTAGCCTTCAACTCGGCGATGAACCTAATGGGGTTCTCGTCTGTTTCTTCCGCCTCGGCTGTAGCGATTTCTTCCAGTTTGTCGTCCGTAAAGGAGATGTCCTGTGCCTTGGCAATTTGTTGTACGACAAGCTCGCGCCGGAGCCGCCTGGTTACATTCTCACGGTAGTCTGCCTGTATCGCTTCCTCGCTTTTTTCCTGCTTGCTGAGATAGTCCTCAAAAGAAAGCGGAGAACGAGGTTCAGAAAGGTTCCTCTTCAGATGCTCCAGTTCCTCTGTTGCCATTTCTTCCACCAGGACGTCTGGCAGCGGTATATTAGCCTGGTCTACAACCCAGTCAAGGAGTTCTAGCTTGATCTTCTTTTCGCGCTTGCTTGCCTGGTTATGTTGCAGGCTTTCCTTAACCTTTACCTGCAGGGCCTCTAGATTCTCATAACCAGCGTCCTTTGCCAGCTCATCGTTGGCTTCCGGAATCTTGATCTCTTGAAGGCTGACGATGGAAAGAGACGCGCTAAATGTCTTCTTTTCGGGGAGATCGAGGTTAACAGAGACTGTTTCGCCCACCTTGTGGCCGATGAGTTTCCCTGTTACTGGGTTTCTTTCCTCGGCGTGAGCATTCCATTCCTTGTCATCTTCTCTCACCTGTACGATGTCTCCCTCAGTGACAGTGTCACCATCCTTAGGAACAATGGTTCCGAATCGCGCGCGGATGTCATCGAGCGCTAGCTTGACATCATCATCAGTAACGTCCTTTATCGGCTCAGTGTCAAGCGCGATGCCCTTGTATTCGGGGAGGTCGAAATCTGGCAGCACGGGGAAGCTTGCCTCGAATACGAATGGTTCCTTCTCATCGGAAGAAATGGGCTTTATCTCAGGGGGAGCCACCGGATTTAGCTCAAGCTCGGCAAGGGCTTCTCCTAGGTGCTGTTGCTGTAGCTCCTTTTGTGTCTCTTCCAGGAACAACTCGTGACCGTACCGCGCGTCTAGCACACCTCGCGGCACGCGCCCCTTTCTAAATCCGGGAATGCTTGCTTCGCGCCCATAGGTGCGGTAAGTGTTATCGAGGGCATTCTTAACTGTCTCAGGAGTCACCGTCACTTGCACGGTAACCGCGGTGTCTGATCGTTCCTTTAGTTCATAGCTTGCATTCTTGTCCATTGGTGAGAGTCACTCCATATACCGTATTGGTACGGCAATTATACGCTGTGGGGACTTTCTGGGCAAGGGTTTTCTGTTTCTGCTGCTAGCCAGCAATGCCCATTGGCCAATATGAGCCAAGGAGTGCTTCCCATATTCCACTTATCAAGCCGATCAGGCCACGAAGCGCGCCAAGGTAGAGTAGCGCAAGGACGATAAGGAATCCGTATCTTTCGAGCTGCATCATTACGCGTTTCCCCTCCGGCGGTAGAAAGTAGGTAAGCACGCGTGACCCATCGAGTGGCGGTATAGGAAGCATATTGAACACCGCGAGAATGATGTTGATGATGACGAAAAATCCCAGTAGGTAGAATATCGTTTGCACAAAGTACGCGGAGAAACCACGTCCATAAAGAAGAGAGAGAGGGGTAATCAATATTGCTAGCCTTCCAATAGCGCTGGCGCCCAGAGCGAGAGCAATATTCATTAGCGGCCCAGCAATGGCGACGTAAAACATGCCTTTGTACGGATTACGGAAGTAGTTTGGGTTGACCGGAACTGGTTTGGCCCAGCCAAAAAGAAAAGGCGATCTAAGGATGACAAGAACAATTGGAACAAGGATTGTCCCAATGGGATCGATATGTGCTAATGGGTTTAGGGTAAGCCGGCCCAGGGTCTTTGCCGTAGGATCACCGAGGCGAAAGGCAATGTAACCATGTGAAAACTCGTGAAGAACAATCGCCGTAAATACGGCAACAAGAGATAAGACAATCTCAAGAGCGTACGCAAAGGTCATTACGTAACCCCTTTTCCTGTTGGATTTACGGTGAGTGTATCCTCTTGGGTGAGAATTACCAGGCCCGGCGGGCTTCCTTTCGGTTTTCGCACATATTTTGCCTGGGTGTAGCTTACTTCTACCCTTGCTTCATCCCTTGCCTTTGATCCAGCTGCTGCCAGTCGGGCTGCCTCTCTTATCACCTCAATCGGCGGGATCTGCTTGTCGTGACAGCGGAGTATGACATGTGCTCCGGGAATATCTTTGACATGAAACCACAGGTCTTGCGGGCTCGCTTTTCTTAGTAGGGCGTCGTTTTGTGTAGCATTGGTTCCTACTTGCACGGTATATCCCTGGATAGTGTAGATCTTGGTCGATGTAGGCGCTTGTTCTCGCTTTCTTGATCGAGTGGGTGGAATAAGTGATATGACTGACTGGTCTGGGTAGCGTCCTGCCTGTACAGCGTTTAAGCCGGCTTGTAGTAAGGAAAGCTCCCGCTTGATGCGGTCTAGCCGGCGAGTAACAACTGGACGGCCGCGATGCATACGTTTTGCCTGAGTGTATAGGTGTTGCGCATTTTCCACGGGGCTCAGCCTTTTTTCTAGGGGGATAGTCACAGTTTCTTCGGTCGCTGGGTCGGTTAGTGCCGCTTTATCCATCCCTTTGCTCAGCTCGTTTAGATGAATCATGATTAAGTCAGCGCGGTAGCGAAGATGGCTCTCTGACTGCGCGGTCACTAGCCAGGCTTGAAGACGGGAGATTGTCCTTTTTCGCTTGGCGATGGCCTGGGAAAGCGCGGCCTGAATAGGGGTTAGTTCGTGATCGTCATGTGAATCGTGCCAAGTCATGTTGAACTCTCGATCGAGTGCGGCAGCAAAGGTGTCTGTTTCTTCAGTTTCTTGAGCGAGGGGAAAGAATGATGCCCAATTCTTGTGTGGGTCGTAGCACGCTTCTGGTCTGTCTATCTTAGAAAGGACGAAGGCAATAGCTTTTCTTGTTTGTAGTTCAACTGGCCCAGGCGCATAGGTTCTTGCCAGTGCGAGGATCGCCGCGGCCGTATTTCGTCCGATCCCATCCAAATTGCGTACTAGCTCCTGGTCGGGATTCTCCTCAGAAAGAAGCTTGCTAAGATATGCGGCCGAAGCCTTGCCGGGATCGAGCTTGTTCTGTGTTGGCAGGGGGTGGTAAATACTTCCTGGAGTGGCACGTGTGTCCGCTCGAAGCGCGGCCACTACGATGTCCTCTTGGAGAAGAATCAGATTTCCATGTGCTCCCAGAAGCTCGATAACAACCTGGAATGTCTTCTTTCTATGAATGCACTCTACCTGGATGTTTATCACTCGTTCCCATCTGGGTTGGCTGATTCGAACGATCTTTCCGCCCTGCAGGTACTTACGTAGAAGCATCACAAACGGCGATGGGGTTTTGAGATGAGGAAGATCGAGTTGTGTCCAGTGAATGTGCGCAGTAGGCAGGGAGATTAGTAGCTGTAAATCTTCGCCGGCGAACAGTCGGATGATAAATGACCCACGTTCTGGCTGGTAAATGGATCGAACGATCGCACCGTTGATGTTCTTGCTGATTGCAGTAAGTGCCGCGGCAATCGCTAAGCCATCCATTCTTCCTCCAGTTGAGTAGGGCAATTCAGAACGCTATAATGTTGATTATACCGCCGGCGTAGCTCAGTGGTAGAGCAACGGTTTCGTAAACCGTAGGTCGGAGGTTCAACCCCTCTCGCCGGCTTACCGTCTTTGTAAGGGTCACAAGCTGTTTTGTCTCGCCAAGGCGCAAAGATCGCAAAGAAAGGCAAGAATAGAGTTAAGAGCAAAGGCAACCTACCGCCAAAGACAAAAACATCTTACCGCAGAGGAAAACAGAAACAAGAGTTTAAAGGCAAAGGCGTCTTACCGCAGAGGGCGCAGAGGACACAGAGGAAACCAAAAAAGAGGTATGAAGCCAAGCCCTCTCCGTATTACTAAGGAGTGATCAAGCACTTAAATGGTTAAATGGTTGATTGAGGAGAACTGAGAATTGACGACTGACAACTGATTACTGATAACTACTTAACCGCAGAGAAAAGTGGAATTCATGGTTTAGAAACTTCATAAAAGGGTTTCTCTGCGCTGGCCCTTCTTTATATACACGCTTGCATCCGCATACGCCCATGGACCCACAATTCATCAGACCTCCATCACTTGCCAGCGCCATGCGATTGAGCTAACATGGTTTGGTTGAGAGTACGTCCCGTGGGAAGTGAGCTGTGGCGCAGGTAGGCATGCTTCTGAAACACCGGAGAAAATGGATCGCGAACGGAAAGACTGTACGAATAGGGGTTAATTTCATTGCCCAGCAATTAAATGAAGAATTCAATCACTTTGAATCACAATCTGTGGCCTCATCTCTGCACGTGAACACGTCAGTGATGCGTGATCGGCCGTTGCGGCAGTTGTTGCTGCAGTCGAAAGGGGGCACTCTCTACTGGAAAGGGGGTACTAAAGGCCGCAGACTACCCCTTTTCGTACAGGATGATCGTGAGTTGGTCACAAATGAGTGAACGGCTATATGGCTCTAGGGCTGTCCTTCAAAGACCTCCACAGAGTATCTATCAGGAGTATGATTGACTGAAATGACAAAGCTTCTTGATAATAGAAGCCAAGGACGAGTTGGTGAGGAGCTTTGGAGCCACATTACGGATGGTTCACGCCTGTCCATCCTAACACGCGCATTCTCTATCTGTGCCTATTTGGAACTCGAGAGCCGACTCAAACGAATAGGTGAGCTCCGTCTCCTGTTGTCTCACAATGATCAGCCCACAAGCAGGAGCAATGATACACGTTGCAGTGTTCCAGGTCTTGTCGGAGGCGAAGGAGATCGTCGTTTCCGCAACTCACTGCAATTGACCTACGTAGCGCGCGCCTGCGCAGGTTGG
>JAUWOJ010000010.1 GCA_030612175.1 Candidatus Bipolaricaulota bacterium
CGAAGTAATCGCGGTGATCGAGGCCGCTTCCCGGATTGGAGGCTACGGAGTTCATGCCGCTAAGATTAGCAGGGCGGGAGTGCCTATCCTCACCTCTCATACCATCGTTGGTGCTTCGGGCAAATCGCGAGTTGAGCGGGCAGTGATCGCTAAGGTCAACGCATCATGGAAAATCACGCCTGGATCCGAAAGAGAACTGGAGGTCGATACAATCTGCATCGCTGTCGGGCTGCATCCCAACGCGCGATTAGCCTCGTTAGCAGGGTGTAAGTTACACCACTCCCCCAGTTTAGGGGGATGGGCCCCCATTCATAACAGCAGAATGGAGACAACCGTCCCTACAATCTATATCGCTGGCGATCTCTCTGGAATAGAAGAGGCGAGCACCGCCTTGGAAGAGGGCCAACTAGCTGGAATTTGCGCTGCCGCTTCCTTGGGCAAGGAACGCGCGGGCGACCATGAGGAGATCAAAGCGATTGAGGAACGCCTACTCAGCCTGCGCAGTGGTCCGTTCTGCCAGCCCCGACAGGATGCTAAGCATGAACTCATTGGGATCGGAGAGACACAATGTTCCTCGAAGTAGACTCACCAGGTTATCCCTTGCGACATGAGCCGCACAACACTTCCGGCTACCCATCACGGGAGCGGTTGGAGAAAGGGCCGGTCGCACTGATCGAGTGCATCGAAGAAATCCCCTGCAATCCGTGCGAACAGGCTTGCCCACAGCACGCGATCACTATTGGAGACCCAATCACAAATTGCCCCCATCTGGATGAGGATAAATGCATCGGGTGTGGGCTATGTATCTCCCAGTGTCCGGGGCTGGCTATCTTCCTCATCGACCTCACGCACTCGCAGGGATCCGCTAGTGTATCCTTCCCTTATGAGTACCTCCCTTTGCCCAAGGAGGGGCAGGCAGTACGCGCGGTGAATCGTACGGGAGAGCCCATATGCTCTGGTACGGTGGTTAGAGTGCAAAACCTCAAGACAAACGATCACACCCTTGTTGTGACAATAGCTGTGCCCCGCGAATACGCGACAGAGGTCCGCGGAATCCTGCGCGCCCAGGGAGGTAGAAAGGATGGATGACGATACGATTGTCTGCCGCTGCGAAGAAGTAACAGTGGGAGAAATCAGGAAAGCCATTCGCCAAGGAGCGCTTGACGTCACTGGTGTGAAACGGCGAACGCGCGCTGGCATGGGATTGTGTCAAGGGCGAACCTGTGAGAAGATCGTGACGCAAATCTTGGTGCAAGAACTCCGAAAGCCCATAGACAAGCTCGAACCGGCTACGGCGCGGCCCCCGGTGCAACCGGTCACGTTTGGTCTATTAGCAGAGAAGTCTTATGACTAGTGCAGTCGATGTCATCGTCATCGGTGGAGGGATTATCGGATCGGCGATCACCTACTACCTGAGCCAAGAAAGAGTAAAGGTCTCCCTTGTCGAGCGGGGAGACGTAGCGTCGGGGACTTCGAGCGCGTGTGACGGAAACATACTTGCCATCGACAAAATGCCGGGATACGATAGCCAGCTCACTCTGAAGAGTCAGAAACTCCTCGATGAACTGGTGGAGAGTGTCGATTACGACCTCGAGTACGCGCAACGAGGGAGCGTGCTCGTGGTCGAAGATGAGAAGCAGGAGCCGGTGGCGCGGGATTGGTTCACTCGACAGAAAGAAGCCGGCCTACCGATGCGTTACCTCGCCGGGAGAGAGGTATTCGAGGATGAACCATTACTGGCACGCGATGTCATCGGTCTTGTGGAGTGCGCCTCCGACGCGTCGCTTAACCCGATGGCCCTTGTCTACGGTCTTGTAGAAGCCTCCCGCTCCACAGGGGCAATGATTCGCCCATTTACTGAAGTTACTCGGATCTTGCAGGATTCTACAGGAGCTGTATGCGGCGTTGAGACCACACGTGGCGTGATGAACGCCAATCAAGTTGTCCTAGCTGCTGGGGTGTGGACACCGGCTCTCGCCGTCGCTGTGGGCGTAACTGTTCCCATCAAACCACGCAAAGGACACATCCTTGTCGCCGAGCAATCACCCCGCCCAGCACGACGCAAGGTGCAAGAGTTCGGGTATCTGCTCACCAAATTTGGCGGCGCAGAGGGGCGGAGGGTGGAGGCAGAGATGGACCGGCACGGAATCGCCATGGTCTTCGAACCGACCGAACACGGAAACTTCCTCATTGGGTCGAGTCGCGAATTCGTGGGGTTCGATAGGCGATGCAACCACCACGTTTTGGAGCTAATGGCGAGAAGGGCGCTCCGCTTCTTCCCCACGATCCGTGATATTCATATCATCCGATCCTACGCTGGCCTTCGTCCCCATACCCCTGATCACCTTCCGATCGTCTCCCCTGTCCCCGCAGTCCCAGGACTCTACATCGCGGCCGGACACGAAGGGGACGGAATTGGACTTGCTCCCATAACTGGCAAGCTGGTGTCAGAAATGATCGTAGGAGAACCGACATCAATCGCCACTGAGCCCCTGAAGCTCGATCGATTCGACAAGTGAACGGCAAACACAACGGAGCCATCTGTAAACTTGGGCTGGGGTTACATCGAGATCTAATCCTCGATGACGGAGGCGATCTTGTAGGCTTGTTACATGAAGAGGCGTTAGGATGAAACTCGAAGCCCTGGGAGTACAGCTAGATTCTCTCACCGAGAAAACAAAACCAGCGCCTGGGCTTCATCTAGTAGGATTGACAGGCCTAGGTAGCTTGGTTATCATTTGATGATCAAATAAATGCCAATTCGTAGGAGGTGTTCTTCTTTCGTGGAACCCAATGAGCGACGATTACCAAAGCATATTGGAAATACGATTCACGCTATCGGTAGACGCAAACGCGCAACCGCACGCGTTTATCTAACTGAAGGGGATGGCAAGTTCTTGATCAACCGTAAACCTGCAGAAGAGTACTTTGCCTCGCTCCTCAACGCGGAAGAGCAGTTGAAAAAGACGCTCTACCAGCCGTTTCACGTAACGAGAACTACCGGAAGCTTCGACGTAAAAGCGCGCGTATCGGGCGGAGGTTATACTGGACAACTAGAGGCAATTCGGCTAGGTCTCGCCCGCGCCCTGACAGGAATAACAGACGAATACAAGAAACCCCTCAGAGAAGCTGGCTTACTTACCCGTGATGCGCGCAAGGTAGAGCCAAAAAAATATGGGCGACGGAAGGCGCGTAAGAGCGAGCAGTACTCCAAGCGTTAATGGAGGGATAATGAGAAAAGGGATTCACCCCAAACTAGAAAACACAATCATAAAGTGTGGATGTGGCGCCAAGCTTGAAACGCTATCTACCACAGACAAACTACATGTCGACATCTGCTCCAGATGCCACCCATTCTTCACGGGCGAAGAACGATTCGTTGATACTGAGGGACGCGTAGAACGCTTCAATCGCAAGTATGGAGAGGAGAAAGAATAGAATATGCCCTCAGTTGGGGGACAAGCAGTTATTGAAGGTGTCATGATGCAGAACGGCGACCGAATCGCGGTCGCCGTTCGTCGTACCTCAGACAATCAGATTACTGTGCGTGATATCCCCGCGCGTACGCGCTTCAAGCACCTCGGAAAGATACCGTTCATTCGTGGATTGTTCCGCCTGTACGATATGTTGTCACTCGGCATACGAGCGCTCAATGTTTCCGTTAAACTTGCCTTCCCCGAAGAAGACCAACCAGGAAGGATCGAGACAAGCTTAACCTTCCTTGTTGCTATCGTAATTGCTATCGGCGGATTTGTTGTCCTTCCGCTTTACATTGCCAACACAGTACGCGGACTTCGAACGGGAAATCCTATACTGTTCAACTTGGTGGAGGGAATAATCCGAATTCTGTTCTTTCTTGTTTACCTATTGCTCATTTCATCACTGAAAGAGATCCGGCGCGTCTTCCAATACCATGGAGCTGAACATAAGACCGTCCACGCTTACGAAGCGAAAGAGGAACTTACTGTAGAAAATGCTCATAAGTATCAAACCCTTCATCCTCGATGTGGAACTGCCTTCTTAGTGATCGTGTTCGTGATCGCGATTTTGATCTTCTCCCTCGCTGGAAATCCTGGCCTCTGGATGAAAATTCTTTCCCGGCTACTCCTCCTCCCCGTAGTTGCGGGGCTTTCGTACGAGGCGCTACGGTTCAGCGGAAGACACTACAAGAGCTCAAGATGGGTACGACTCCTTGTTCAACCCGGATTATGGTTGCAGAAGATAACTACCGCTGAACCAACTGATGACATGCTGGAAGTGGCAATTGCCTCGCTGAAACAAGTAACGGAACAATCGAGGCAAACTACGGCAAGCCTAGAGACCTAAAGAGGGCGCGGGGGCAAGAGATAGTGGGTCAGACTTTCCTTCATGTAGGAAATGAAAGGCGCCAGCTGCTGCAATCATTGCCGCATTATCCGTACACAATTTCAGCGAAGGGAAGAAAACCTTAATCCCGTGTTCTGTTCCACAAGGGACCAGGGCTTCTCGTAGGTGACAATTCGCCGCTACTCCACCAACAACGACAAGTCGCTCAAAACGGTAACGCCGCGTGGCGTCAATTGATTTCTTCACCAAAACGGAAACAACGCTCGCCAGAAACGAAGCGGCAACATCCTCCGGTTTCTCATTCGGGTATTTACGCAGATGATAAAGAACCGCAGTTTTTAGCCCAGCAAAGCTGAAGTCAAATCCAGGCGCTGCTTCCATCGGCCTGGGAAAACGGATTGCAGTGTGATCACCCCTATACGCAAGCCTGTCAATCGCTGGTCCCGCCGGATAGGCAATCCCTAGCATCTTTCCCATCTTGTCAAGAGCCTCGCCAGCAGCGTCATCAACAGTAGCTCCAACAACCTGATACTCGCCGTACTCCGGCACCGCCACCAAGCTGGTATGGCCTCCGGAAACGACAAGCGCCATAAAGGGCGGGCTGCCCCTGTCCGCTGGTTCACCAAGCCTATTCGCAAAGATGTGCCCTTCCAAGTGATTTACGCCAATGAATGGAACATCCAAACCAAAAGCTATCCCTTTGCCGTGCGACAAGCCAACAAGAAGCGGTCCAACCAATCCGGGACCGTAAGTAGCCGCTACAAGCGACAGTTGATTGATCGAGATTCCGGCATGAGTAAGCGTCTCCCTAATCAAATAAGGAAGCATTCGCAGATGGTTGCGTGATGCAACCTCAGGAACAACCCCCCCATAACGCGCGTGCAATTCAGCTTGCGAATAGACAAAGTTGGCAACAAGCGTGGTCTCCCCTTCTAGGATTGCAACGGCTGTTTCGTCACAAGAAGTCTCTATCCCTAAAGTGTAAGAAGGGCAGCTCATTTAACTATTCTCGCCTTTCAACAACCCGATATAGGGAAGGTTGCGGTACATTCCGGCATAATCCATTCCGTAGCCAACTATGAACACATTTTGTTCAAGCACGAAACCCGTATAGCTAATATCAACTGGATCCTCGCGACGAGAGACTTTATCGATTAATGTACATATGCGTAGCGATGCTGGCCTACGCGCGCTCAAATTACGCCGCAGGTAATTGATCGTGTAGCCACTATCGACGATATCCTCCACAATCAATACATCTCTCTCCTGGATTGGTTCATCCAGATCATTAATCAAGCGCACAGCGCCAGGAGCGGTTCCATCACCATACGAGGCCACCTGGATAAAATCACACTCAACAGTAATGGGAAGCTGTCTCAACAGATCGGCCATAAACATTAGCGCCCCACGCAGCACACATACAAGAATAGGGGGCAAGCCACGGGGATCCCGCGCTAGCCCCCCTTCGCTGTAATCATAAGAAATTCTTTCTCCAAGCTTCTTAACCTTTGCTTGGATCGCCTGACTAGTGTACAGAACCTTGGCAATCTGCTCCTCAATCATATTGGACAATGGCCCGGGTCTCCCTTCAGGCATCAATTACGGGTACAAAAACGCTCTTCCAGCGCCTGCATTCTTACTTTTATTCCTCCATATTCAAGATCGGCATAGGGTAGCATGGCAGCCCCAGAGAATCCTTGCTCCCTGATGTTGTGGGCTTTTTCCGCAACCTTATTCCGAACCCAATCCCAGTACGGATGATCAAAAACGTCGGTTGGTTCGGTCAGTTTTCCATCGTGTACACAGAAAGCAAGTGACGAAACAATGGGAGGACCATCAAAGAAAGACACGCCAGATCCCATCTTCACTGGCATTAGTGGGCCAATGTGGCTTCCGCGCATAAATCCGGCCACAAAATGACCGATTTCAAACGGAGCAAGGATCTCTCCCGTGGCAGGAAAGTTCTTCTGAGTGCGGACAAGCATGATTGGGTCATCTTTTCCCACATACTTGCCAGCAATATTGCGCAACCTAGTAGTGCCACAAGAGACAGCCTCTTCTCCGGTCGCACGGGATCGTATTGACTCCACCACAAAACGGCCATTGTCGCGCAGAAGCGCCGCAAGATCATAAGCCTCTTCGGGTGTACAGATCTCAACAATACGGTCTTTCTTCGTGCACGATACATCCATAACCGTAAAGGCGAAACCCTGACCAACCGTTGGGGAAAGGATTAATCCGGAGCTGTACATCGGATCAACAAAAGCCAGATAAAGAGGAAGGTTGTAAGCTCCTGGTTCAGTCTTGTCGGCAGTAAATAAGAGAAACGGCTCGTTTTCTCTCTCCTCAAAGCAAAGCTCGGCGACAGCTGGGCCCAGGCCACGCACATTTCCAGAAAAAGCGTCTTTAAGCAAATCCTGGCCAGCGCCATATAGCCCCTGGTTCTTGGCTACCTCAGTCCCACTCTTGAATGCTTCCCACACCAATCGATGTACGTCTTCATCTCCTGGGCCTCTCTCATGGGTAACCAGAACAGCTATGTCATCTCCGGTGTGGCCGGTAAAGTGGTCACAGATTAGATCTTTTCCTCTTTCGGCAATGAACTCCTCAACCCGCGCAATCACATCACTACTTGGTACAAGGTGTCCACCAATGCTTCCGATATCCGCCTTAATTGCAGTTAGCGTAACCTTCATTTATGCTCCCCCCCTACACAATCTTGATCTTGATCCACCAGCCACACCCTACCTACACACACCAAGATCACTGCTCGATAATTATCAATCCCCCCCTTCTTTATTGCACCAAGCCTTCCAATACTTCGAGCAGACGCAAAGTGCAATTCTCGCTCGAAAGTTCAACGGCAGTGTCAAGCGCCCGGCGTTGAAGCCTACCATAATATTCATTATCCCCCAATAGTTCAATGACAATACGGGCAAACTCCTGTTCATCTTCGGGAGCCAACAAGCCATTTACCCCATCCTTGATAACATCGACTACCCCCATGCGCCCAATAGCTACTGCTGGAGTGCCGCCAGCCATGGCCTCGATTATCACCAGCCCCTGAGTCTCTGTCTTGGAGGCAAACAAAAACAACCCAGCTGCCTTGTATAGATCGATCAGGCATGCCTGATCAAGGAAGCCGGTGAAAAAGACCGATCGGTTAAGCAATGAGTCGTTAACCAAAGACTTCAAGTGATCGCGATCCGGGCCATCCCCAGTAAGTACAAAAACTGACTCTGGGATTTGGCTATGAACTTGCTCAAAGACCCGTAACAAGAATGGTAGATTCTTTTCTTTGGCCAAACGTCCAGTATAAAGAAGAAGCGGCGCTTCAGGAGGAATATTGAGTTCTTGCCTAGGATTCCACGCCGGAGGCCGTTGGAATAGAGAGAGATCCACTCCAAATGGGAGTACATGGATCGAGCGATGAACACCATAGCGAAGGAGCTCGTTCTTGACCGAAGTTGACGGAACAGTCACCGCTGTGCAACGGTTGCAGAAAATCGCGGAGATCTCCTCAACGGTCTTCCTGGGAGGGCGGAACAGCCGCGGCAGGTAATGTCGGTACTCAGTTAGGTAGGTATGGTAAGTGTGAATGTGAGGGATGCTGTACCGTAACCCTACTACCAACGCAAGAACCCCCATAGAAAACGGGGTATGGCTGTGAACAATATCAAGATCCTTGAAACTCCGCGTTGCTTTGCGGCTATAGGGAAGCGCGACTCGGCTCCCTTTATTAAACAGGAACCGCCGCGAGTAAAAGCGGAACACGCCCTTCTGCTCATCTTTGTACCCTTTGTAGTGGGGGGCGTAAACGTGTACCTCATGCTCCAGCCGTTCGAGTTCCTTTTTCAATACATGAATCGCTGTAGTCACCCCACTTATCTCGGGCAGATAACCATCAGTAAACAGACCGATACGCACTATTCGTCCCCCCCTGGCATGAACCGCTACTCCGGAAGCAAGTATGACCCTTTTAGGGTAACAAATCATATTCTAGCTTCGATCTCGAACACCGGCAACTGATATATCCGCACAAACTTGCAGGATCTTGCTTCGTTGACAGGTGAAGCAAAAACAAGTATGTTAGTCTTCACAAAGTTGCTCTCTGGGGGGAGAGGTAAGATCATGCCACAGAACACTTCAGGAATTCATTTGGCACAACCAAGAGAGAGTGTCCAGGTTCACCTACCAGATGGTAGGGTTTTCCAGGGAGCGCCAGATACACCGCTGGCCACGTTCTTTAAGAAGGCTTTTCCTGACACGGCAAACCCCCCAGTCGCCGCAATCATCAATGGGAGCCTGAGCGAGCTCACCTGGCCGGTGGTGCATGATATGGACACAACCCCAGTTTTCCTTTCTGATTCGGATGGGATGAGGATTTACTGCCGCAGTCTCTCCTTTCTATTGATTGTAGCGGCATACAAGTTATTTCCACGAGCCCAGCTATTGATTGATTACTCTGTGCCACACGGCGGTTACTTCTGCCAGATAGAAAGAGGGCGCCAACTTAGCAGCGTCCAGCTCTCCAAGATCGAAAAGCTTATGCAAACAATGGTAAAGGAGGATGAGCCAATCATTCGAGAGCGGCTTTCTGTTGGCGAAGCAAAAGAGGTTTTTGCTTCACGCCAGGAACTTCACAAGGTACAGCTCCTAGAAGGGTTCAAGGAGAAACACATACCTATCTACTCCTTGTGTGGATTCCGCGACTACTTCTACGGATATATGGTCCCTTCAACCGGATACTTGAATACATTTACCCTGGAGCCTTTCTCAAAGGGATTCATTCTTCGTTTTCCACGTCGCGAAAATCCGAGGAAACTTCTCCCCCCACAGCGATTCACAGTGTTGCGCAAGGTATTCGACGAATACGGAAACTGGCTAAACCTGCTAGGAGTAGCTGATGTCAATTCGTTGAACAAGGCCATTGAGTCTGGAAGAATCGAGCAAGTGATCCTCGTTTCTGAAGCGCTTCACGAAAAGAGAATCGCCGAGATCGCTGGTGTCATCGCGCGGCGACAAAAAACACAGCATCACCTTGTATTCATCGCCGGTCCATCTTCTTCGGGCAAGACAATCTTCTCTAAACGTCTATCTATTCAACTGCTAGCCCAGGGATGCCATCCTTACGCTCTGCAAATGGATGATTACTTTATATCGCGAGATCAGATGATCAAAGGGAAAAACAAGGAATTCAACTTTGACTCGATCGATGCGGTCGATGTTCCGTTTTTCAAACAGCAGATCTGCGCCTTACTGGCAGGGGAAGAAGTAAACCTTCCTCACTACAATTTCTACACTGGAAGCCGAGAGCCGGGACCGACAATGGCGCTAGAACCTGCGAGTGTTCTATTGGTAGAAGGTATTCACTGTCTTAACCCGTACCTGGTAGCAGATCTACCGGAAGGAGACGTACTCCGCGTATTTGTCTCTGCCATCACCCAACTCAACCTGGATCGTCACAATCGTGTTTCCACGACAGATACCCGCTTGATCCGCCGGATCGTTCGTGATGCAGCTTCTCGTGGGTATACGGCGGAAGAAACTATTGGTCTCTGGGAGAACGTACGCCAGGGAGAGAAGCAGAATATCTTCCCCTATCAAGAACAAGCTGACATAATGTTTAACTCTGCCCTAGCTTATGAATTGGCTGTGCTGAAACCCCTGGTTGAACCACTTCTTCTCCAAGTAGAAAACATGCGAGCGCGTATGGAAACAGAGCGGCTCCTCGCGTTCCTACGCTGGTTTAAGCCCTACACGGCCAGTATCATCCCCAGTAACTCCATTCTGCGCGAGTTTATCGGTGGTTCTAGCCTGGATGACTTTACCTAGATTGCCTAGAGCTACTTCTCTCTCTACAGCTTTGACCTCTCAACACCCGCCTAGGTTCCTTGCATGCAACGTCTCAGCAAGTTGCCGCTAAGCCCTGCAGATGCTACAATGTTTCAGGTTGCGGGC
The DNA here is from genome assembly GCA_030612175.1 of Candidatus Bipolaricaulota bacterium. Classification (GTDB taxonomy): domain Bacteria; phylum Bipolaricaulota; class Bipolaricaulia; order UBA7950; family UBA9294; genus JAUVYF01. The sequence continues at coordinate 10,288 of JAUWOJ010000010.1, forward strand.
ATAGCTCAGTGGTAGAGCATCGGCTTCCCAAGCCGGGGGTCGCGGGTTCGAATCCCGTTGCCCGCTTAAGGGCAGGTCTCACGCTGAGCCTTCCTCTATAACTTTGTCATGAACAGAACAAAGGGGTGCTATGAACCAGATCCAGGAACCCCTAGGCGTCTTCACCTTGGACAAACTGGAGGCACAGGTCAAGCAGTGCAAGAAGTGTAACCTACAAACCACACGCACGAGCGTTGTCTTCGGAGAAGGCAGCGCTAAAGCGAACGTGATGTTTGTAGGCGAGGGACCTGGTGAAGTGGAAGACCGGACCGGAAAGCCGTTTGTTGGGCCAGCCGGACAGAAATTAGACGAGGTTCTTGCCTCGGTAGGCATCACGCGCGATGAGATCTACGTCACCAATGTGGTTAAGTGTCGACCACCGGGAAATCGTGCCCCGAACAAGAAGGAGATAGCAAAGTGCGCGCCTTATCTAGAAGCACAAATCGCCCTGATCAACCCAGGGTTGATCATCACGCTGGGAAACATTCCCACCCAATGGTTCCTCCCCAACGCCCCGGGGATAACAAAAGTACGCGGAACCTATCTTGCTTGGCGTGGTGAGATCAAGATCTTCCCAATGTTTCATCCGAGCTACCTCCTCCGCAACCCATCACGCGCTAAAGGAAGCCCAAAGTATTTGACTTGGCTTGATGTTCAAAAAATAAAGGAATGGATAAATGAATACCCAGCCTGAGGATCAGAACGCACCTGAAGAACAGCAGGCTCTCGTGCAAGAAGCCCTTGTTCAGGCTGAGAACTTGCGTAAGAAGAAAGACTACAAACAAGCAATAAAACTTCTCGTAGAAGCTCTCCAATACGGTATAGACAAAGAAACGATCTACTATCGACTTGGCAATGTCTATATTGACGGAGCTGACCTGGCTCGGGCCGAATACGCGTATAAACGTGCTCTAGTGATAGATCCACACTATGTGAATGCGATGCATAACCTGGCAATCGTTTACAAACGCCAAAAGAAGACCTCTCTCTATGTAAGAACCTACAAGAAATCCCAACGGATGCAACTACGTCACCCCCGCAACCAAAAACTCACTCCGAAACAGAAAACACGATTGCGTCGCTTAAGCCTCAAGACCATGCTGTACATGCTTCTTGGTCTTGGCGCTATCGTCATCATTCTTATTCTTCTCTTCCGCTAACAAATAACTCCGCCAGGAATGAAGCATCGTTTGACCCCATGTTCCCGATCGTGTATAGTTTTCTCGATTCCTATCTCAGTAATCAGGAGAAACTCATAAGTGGCCAGGAAAAGAATCTATGAGATTGCGAAAGAATTAGCTATATCCAGCAAGGAACTAATCGCCAAGCTGGAGGAAATGGGGATGCCCGGTCTTAAGGCAACCAACACAGTCGATGACGACGAGTACTCTCTCATTCTCAGCGTTTACCAAGAGGACGTGGCAGTTGCCAAACCCAAAGAAAGGCAGCGCAAGGCTAAGAAAAAAGGTGTCCCTCGTGCGCCTATCATCTCCGTTCTTGGGCATATAGACCATGGCAAGACAACCCTTCTCGACGCAATTCGCAAATCTCACTTGGCTGATAAGGAAGCCGGGGGAATTACTCAAACAGTTGGGGCGTACCAGGCTGATCTGCATGGCCAAAAGATCACCTTTATCGACACCCCCGGGCACAAAGCATTTACCGGAATGCGTGCTCGTGGCGCGATGGCTACCGACATTGCCATATTAGTGATCGCCGCTGATGACGGTATTATGGCACAAACAGTGGAGGCAATTGACCACATTCAAGCAGCCGACATCCCAATGATCGTAGCAATCAACAAGATAGATAAACCAAATGCCGACTTAAAGAAAGTGATGAACGACCTCGCCCAGCGTGGTTTCACCCCAGAAGACTGGGGAGGAGACACTGTCACGGTACCCATTTCAGCTATCAATAACGAAGGGATTGACGACCTGCTGGAAATGATCCTGCTTGTCGCGGAAATGGAGGATCTGCGCGCCGATCCAGATGGTTTACTCGAAGCAAGCGTCATCGAAAGCCATCTATCTGTGGGTCGTGGCCCAGTGGCAACCACAGTAATCAACCAGGGAACCATACATCAAGGCGATTGCATCGTTGTAGGATCGACTCATGGACGAGTGAGGGCTCTACTCAACCAAAAAGGGGAACAGATACGGAAAGCTGCTCCAGGAACAGTAGTGGAAATCCTTGGCCTTCAACAGGTACCGCAAGTCGGAACACCAATTGAAATTACCAAGAACATTACTCAAGCAAGGCAAATCGCTGCCAGTCGTTCCGCAAAACAAGCGACTGAACATCGAATAAGAGCACCACTAAGCGTGGAAGATCTATTCCGCGAAGTAATGGAGGAACAGAAGCTTAGACTCATTGTGAAAGCCTCGTCAACTGGAGCCCTAGAGGCAATCCATCACGAACTCAATTCCATCACAGTAGACAGTATAGAGCTAGAATTTCTCCATACAGGAGTAGGGGCAGTTTCTGAAAGCGATATCCTCCTAGCTTCTGTAGTAGCCAAAAACTGCTTAGTTGTTGGCTTTGGCACAAAGCCAGGCTCCAAGGTAACCAAATTGGCCAACCGCGAAGGAGTACTCATCCTCTCCTATGACATTATCTATGAACTAGTCGAGGAGATTGAGCGCTCTCTCAAGCAAATGGTTCCTCCAAAATACGAGGAAATGAAGCTGGGCGAGACAGAGGTACGCGAACTGTTCAAAGTACCTGGCGGTGTAGTGGCTGGTTGTGCCGTTACCGCGGGAAAGGTAGCTAGCAATGCAAAGATTCATGTTGTCCGAGGCAATGAACAGCTATTTACCGGGGAAATCATGTCACTTCGCCGATTCAAGAAGGATGCCCGTGAGGTGCAAAGCGGACAAGAGTGTGGAATCCGCATAAAGGACTTTGACAGCATTCAGGTAGGGGATAAGTTCATCATCTTTATCCTGAAAGAGGTCGAGCCCTAGGTCTGAACAAAGGTTGTCTTCTTACCCCGTACTCATGTCTCCCTTGTGCAGTTTTCGTCAACCGGAAACGCTTCGAGTGAGTCCTCCCGATATGGTTACTCTACTTAGACATGGTTCTGCGCTATACTGGGGGCATAGTATGAACTACACAATACGAAATCATCAAATTGGAATAATATGAGCAAGGGATATATACAGGCCAGATTATGCGAAGAGATCAAGCGAAACCTTTCTCAGGTCATTGAGTTTGAGGCTCGCGATCCCCTAGTCAAGACAGCTCTCCCTACGATAATGACAGTGCGCCTATCTCCTGATGCGCGTTATGCCAAGGTATATATTGCCTTGGATTGCCCAGAAACGGATAAAGAAACAGCGATGAAGGTTTTCCGGCACAACCAAGGATTCTTCCGCAGCGCACTCGCCCAGAGAATGTCCCTCCGCTATATCCCTGAGCTCAGTTTCATCCTTGATGAAACCCTGGAATGGGCTACGCGCTTGGAATACCTATTGCGAATTGATGATAGTGAAATCGCTACAAATTAAGCAGATTCTCTTGTTTCCGTTTCGACACCCAGCCCTACTCTGGCTGGCTGTGTGCTTCTCCTTTGTTCTTTATCTTGGCAACAGCCCAGCAAGTATCTACGACATGCAAGATCCATACTGGGTAGTCCCAATAGCCACTCTCGTCCTCCTGTCTCCTCTATGGCATGGTTTGTTCATTCTGTTAATGAAAGGCTATTACAGTAAATCCCCAATCAGCATCACTGAAGCACTAGGCCAGGCTATTCCTCTTTATACTCGGCTTTTTGTTGGGGAGATCCTGGTTAACTTACTGGTAATCGGGGGAGCATTGCTCTTCTTCGTTCCCGGAGTGTACTTTGGGCTGCGTGCAAGTTTCTACAAGCAAGCGATTTCAATAGGCGGAAAGACTGCCGTTGCCGGAATAAGAGACAGCTTCACACGGACACCGGGATGGCGGATTCCCAGTATGCTCCTAATGCTTCTCAGTCCTTTCTATGCGCTTGCCTTTCTTTTTTCTTACGCTGTCTCAGCCGTTACATTGGGCATAATTGGCGAGGTGCTTGGTGTCCTTGTATCGGCTCTCATGTTCGCATGGACCAACACCTTAGTAACCGCTATCTACCTAAGCCAAGAGAAACTCATTAGTTCTCAGCCGTCAGAAGAGGAAGCCGTCAGGAAAGACTGAAAGCTATCGTGGAAATAGTGAAAGGCAGCGCAGAGGAAGATGGTTGAGTCGTTAAGTAGAGCAATCCCTTACTCAACCACTTAACTATTCACCTACTTAACTGCTTCTTCTCAACTCTACGAACCCTATGGATGGTGTTTCATCCTATTACGCGATCTTCCCGGAGCGGGGAAGTGCCTGTCTTAGCGTCTCAACGCGATCGGTTTGCTCCCAGGTAGGATTGAGGTCAATTCGCCCGAAGTGTCCATAACAAGAGAAAGACTCGTATATCGGCCGTTGTAGCTTCAGGTGATCTATTATGGCGCCAGGCCGTAGGTCAAATATCTTGAGGACAGCTTTGGTCAATTGTTCGTTTGACACAATGCCTGTTTCATATGTATTCAAGTTCACCGCAAGCGGGGCAGCACGGCCAATCGCGTAGGCAATCTGGACTTCTGCTCTTGTCGCTAGCTTAGCGGCGACAATATTCTTGGCGATATAACGGGCCATATAGGAACCCGAGCGATCAACCTTGGTTGGGTCCTTCCCTGAAAATGCTCCGCCTCCATGGGATCCGTATCCTCCGTAGGTATCGACAATGATCTTACGACCGGTTACGCCCGTATCCGATGCCGGCCCTCCGATTACAAAACGCCCTGAGGAGTTGACGAGTAATTCCGTTTTCTCATCCATCCAGTCATCAAGAGCTGGGCGGATTACTTGCTGTATCATGTCCTGTTCTAGGGTTTCTTGCTCAACACTGGGGTCATGCTGAGCGGCAATGAGGACTGTGGCGACGCGGATCGGCTTGCCATTTTTGTACTCGACCGTTACTTGTGACTTCCCGTCCGGTCGCAAGTAAGGAAGCACTTCATCTTTGCGCAGTTGGGATAATTGTTTTGTTAGTCGGTGGGCGAGGATTATTGGAAGTGGCATTAATTCCCGCGTAGAGGTACATGCATAACCGTAAACAATCCCTTGGTCCCCGGCACCGATGACGTCATAAGGCTCTTTGACTGTGATGTCCACGACATCCTTGGTTGTTCCTACCGCGGTAGCGATATCCGGTGACTGTTCTTTGATCGTTGATATTACGGCACAGTCAAAGTAGTTAAACCCATAATCAGCTTTGTTGTAACCAACATCTTTGATTACGCGACGCACGATCTGATCAATATCGACATATGCTTCAGTGGAGATTTCCCCACCAACAAGCGCGAGCCCGGTAGTAAGAAAGGTCTCGCAGGCAACGTGGGCGTGGTGATCTTTGTTTAGTATAGCATCTAATACAGCGTCTGAAATCCGATCAGCAAGTTTATCCGGATGCCCCTCGGTTACGGATTCCGATGTGAAGAGCCCCTTCCGCATATTACCTCCTCTTTCTTCGTTGGAGATGCTAATCACTATCGATTCCCATTGCAAGGCTTGAGTCTTGGTTGCCGAGGGTTACAATGATTGCGTGTAAAGGAGATAGATAATGGCACGCATCAAACTGCCATATGGGAAGAGTCTAGTAGAAATAGATGTCCCTGAAGATAATTTGGCTGGTATTCTCACTGGAAATCATGCGCCAGGCCAAACAATTGAACGGGCATTTGAACACGCGTGGAAGAACCCCATCGGGATTGAGAACCCAGCAGAACTCATCAAACCAGGAGAAAGAGTTGTCTTTGTGGTTACGGACCACACGAGATCGACCCCAACCCGAGAGATCTTTTCGCTGCTTTGGGAACGCATACACACAAATGTACGGCCAGACAACGTTGTTCTGATCGTGGCTACGGGGACACATCGGCCTCCCACAAAGGAAGAACTGAAGGCGATGTTCGGCGATTTATTAGACAGGTTTAGGATTGAGATCCATGATTGTGATAATGATTTACTACAGATAGGGACAAGCAAACGGGGGATACCGATCCTTCTCAATCGGCATGTTGTCGAGGCCGATCGAGTGGTGACTATCGGCCATATTGGGACGCACTACTACGCTGGCTACTCTGGTGGACGGAAGAACATACTCCCTGGTGTGGCTGGGCGGGAGACAATCGAAAGAAACCATGCGCAGCTTATGGATCCTGGTTGTGAAGCCTGTGTTTATAGAGGAAATCCAATCAGTGAAGAGATGAGCGAAGCGGCGCGGATGGTTGGTATTGACTTTATTGTGGATTGTGTACTAGATAGACAAGGTCAAGTAGGGCTGGTGGTTATCGGAGACTTAGAAGAAGCACACGCTGTTGGTCGAGCGTTTTGGGATTCACTGTTTCGGGTGACCGTATCTGAGCGCGCGGATTTGGTGGTTGTCTCTGCTGGTGGATATCCTAAGGATATTGATCTATATCAGTCGTACAAAGCCCTCTACAATGCGGGAAAGGCTGTTAAGCGTGGAGGTATGATACTTCTTGTTGCCGCGTGCCCCGATGGAGCGGGCAATGATGTGTTTACTGATTGGGCAATGCGATCTAAGCATCCCCAGGATGTTTTTGATATCTTTGCCAGAGAAGGGTTCAAACTAGGTGGCCATAAGGCGCTCTATCTCGCTAAGGATCTACAGCGAGCAGAGATCCATCTTCTTTCTGAAATGAATCACTCATATGTTCGGCGGTTCTTCCTGCAGCCCGCGGGCAGTCCCGCGGAGGTGCTTAACGCAGCCCGCAAACAGTTTGGCAAGGATTACCGTGTTCTTGTGATGCCCCATGGCGCCGAGACATTCCCCGTTATTGGCCCCGCTGTCTGAGGAATGAACTGCTATAACAGCTCCTTGTTGTCGATCTTGTTCTTGATCATGGTTATCACTTCAGACAGTGGGCGCGGACCAAGATCTTCCATGTTTCTGAGCCGCAAAGAAACCTTCTCTTCCTTTGCTTCCCTTTTCCCCACAATGAGCATGTAAGGAATTTTCTCAAGCTGTGCTTGACGAATCAAGTAACTAAGAGTACGGTCATGACTACTCCAATCCTCGGCACGAATTCCCGCCTCAACCAGCGCGTTCTTTACCTGGCACGCGTAATCACTAACCAGTTCTGTCACTGGAAGCACGGCTGCCTGTATTGGCGAAAGCCATACCGGAAATGCACCCGCGTAATACTCCACTAACAGCGCGTAAAACCTCTCCAGGGCACCTAGCACGGCTCGGTGAATCATGTACGGACGATGCTGTTTGCCGTCTTCGCCTATATAACTCATATCAAACCGTCCTGGCAGGTTGAAATCAAATTGGATCGTTGTGCACTGCCATGACCGGTTAAGTGCATCCTTAATCTTGATGTCAATCTTGGGTCCGTAAAAGACTGCCTCGCCCTCCATCCGTTTATAGGGCAACTCTCTGATGTCAAGAGCCCCGAGAAGAGAAGCCTCAGCTTGCTCCCATAAATAATCTTCGCCAACATACTTCTCTGGGGTATTTGGATCACGCACCGAAAGTTCAAACGTGAACTCCTTGAATCCGAAACCACGCAACAGATTCAAGCTAAAATCGAGCACGCGTAAGATTTCATCATCGATCTGTTCAGGAGTGCAAAAGATATGCGCATCATCCTGGGTAAAGCCCCGCACACGCAGCAAACCGTGCAGTGTGCCGCTGCGCTCATGTCGATACACTGTGCCAAGCTCAGCCCATCGCAATGGCAAGTCACGGTAGGAACGAGTACGTGAATTGTAGATCATGATATGAAATGGGCAGTTCATCGGCTTCAGGTAGTATTCCTGACCATCAACATCCATTGGAGAGTACATGCCGTCTTTGTAGAACGCGAGGTGTCCCGAGGTCTCCCATAGCCGCGCGCGACCAATATGAGGGGTGAACACAATGTCGTAACCACCCTCATAATGTAGCTTGCGCCAGTAGTCCTCGATCAACACGCGCATCCGTCCACCCTTGGGATGCCAGTACGCCAATCCCGCCCCGGCTTCCTCGTGGAAACTAACAAGGTCAAGTTCTCTGATCAACTTACGATGATCACGTGCCTCTGCATCGGCGAGCTTATCCAGGTAAGTGTCAAGCTCTTTCTTCTTCTCCCATGCCGTGCCATAAACCCTTTGCAGCATTGGTCTGCCTTCATCGCCGCGCCAGTACGCACCAGCAACCGACATCAGCTTGAACGCATTCACCTTGATTTCACTCGTGTTCTGAAGCTGCGGCCCACGACATAAATCAACGAACTCGCCCTGCTTGTACAGGGTCACCGTCTCTTGTTCTAAGTCCTCTAGGAGCTCAAGCTTCAACGGCTCGTTCGATTGGGAAAGGATCTTGCGTGCCTCATCCTTGCTCACATCCATCCGCTCAATAGGCAAGGCTTCACCAACAATCTTCTTCATTTCTGCTTCGATCGAAAGAAGTTGTTCGGGGGTAAACGGTTCAACATCACCGAAATCATAGTAAAACCCGTCCTCGATCGCTGGACCAATTCCCAAGGTTGCTTTAGGGAACAATCTCTTCACTGCTTGGGCCATAATGTGCGCTGTCGTATGGCGTAACACCTCCATGGCCTGCGCTGACCCACGCGTAACAAACATTACAGAGCAGTCCTTGCATACAGTGTCACGTAGATCGCGAAGCTCACCATCGACAACCGCGCAAACCGCGGCTTGGGCAAGACGCGGCCCAATCAAGCGCGCAATCTCAACAAGCATAGAGCCAGGACAAACTTCCATCTTTGGCCCATCAGGCAAAGCAACATGGATCATACTGGTACCTCCCAAGCAATATCCCACCCATCATGAACCGTACCAAGTAATGAGAATATCGAGTGAAATCAGCTGTTATTGGCTACAGAATATAACGTGACAGATCGGGATCGTCAACGATTGCAGCAAGCTGCGTAACCACGTACTCCTCATCAATTACAACCTTCTTGCCGCGCTTATCGCTCGCGGTAAACGATATCTCTTCTACCAGTTTTTCCATCGCCGTAGACAATCGCCGCGCGCCAATGTTCTCCGTTGTCTGATTAAGGTCATACGCAATCTGCGCGATTCTCAATATTGCATCCTCGGTAAATTCGACCTTAACCCCTTCCACTGCAAGAAGGGCTTCGTACTGCTTAGTAAGAGCATCCTTTGGTTCACACAAAATGCGCCGAAAATCCGCGGCACTGAGATTATCCAACTCTACGCGAATCGGCAGGCGCCCCTGTAATTCAGGAATAAGGTCAGATGGCTTCGACATGTTGAATGCGCCAGCAGCGATGAACAGGATATTCTCCGTACCAACAGTCCCATAACGAGTACGAACACGAGTTCCTTCAAGAAATGGCAGCAAATCCCGCTGCACTCCTTGGCGAGAAACTCCAGGACTACTTCCTTCATCCTGCCCACTGACGGCAATCTTGTCGATCTCATCCAAGAAGATGATCCCCATCTCTTCAGCCAGTTGTAGTCCCTGCTGCTGTATATCATCCATGCTGATCAATTCGTCGATTGTCTGCTCGAACAGGATCGGCCTTGCCTCGCGGATCTGCACACGCTGTTTCTTTCGCGAAGATGGAAGAATCCCTGAAAGTATATTACCCATATCAATACCCAACTGATCGCCACTATCTTGGCTGAAAATCTCCAGTTGAGGAACCACCTGTACTTCAATCGTAATCTCAATGTACCGTTCCTCAAGGTCACCAGCGAGAAGCTTGCTGCGCAGCTTGTCACGCGTCTTATCCATGCTCTCTCTACGTTCTTCATCTGATTCCGTGATCGGCAGCAACGCGTCAAGTATCTTTTCTACAATAATCCCTTGCGCTTCCTCTTCCACACGTAAGACTTCCTCTGAACGAACCATACCAATTGCCACACCAACCAAATCACGAATCATCGACTCCACATCACGACCAACGTAGCCAACTTCCGTAAACTTGGTTGCCTCTACCTTGACAAATGGGCAACTGGTAAGCCGTGCCAGCCGCCTCGAAATCTCGGTCTTTCCTACACCTGTCGGCCCAATCATTAAAATGTTCTTGGGTTTAATTTCTTCGCGGATTTCCCCTTCGACCAGCTGACGGCGCATCCTATTCCGTAGGGCAATTGCCACTGCACGCTTTGCCCTCCCTTGACCAATAATATACTTGTCAAGCTGGGCAACAATCTGCTTTGGAGTCAAGCCACTGACCCTATTAGAAGAAACTTCAATCAACTCCCCCATTTTTTTCCTTTTCACCAAGTAAGTTCTTCCAAGGTAATTTCTTGATTAGTGTAAATATCAATTGAGCTCGCGATCTCAAGTGACTTGCGCGCGATATCCGCAATTGACAGATCAGACACGGAAACCATTGCCTTGGCTGCTGCCAGAGCATATGGACCACCGGATCCAATCCCAATCATTCCCTCATCTGGCTCGAGCACATCGCCGGCACCAGAGATCATCAAGATTCCTTCTTCGCCAACAGTCACTAGAACTGCTTCCAGTTGGCGTAAAATCCGATCAGTACGCCATTCCTTTGTCATTTCCACCGCGGCTCGCCGCAGTTGTCCATCATACTTACTGAGCTTTCCCTCAAGTCTATCCAGCAGGGTAAGGCAATCCGCGGTCGCGCCGGCAAATCCAACAAGAACGCGACCATCATACAGCCGATATACTTTCTTCGTACTACTCTTGATAACCGTGGCCTCCAGCGTAGCTTGTCCGTCACTAGCAACTACAGCACGCTGTTCGGCTACGGAGTAAATACCAATAATTGTTGTGCCTCTGCAATGTAACATAGGTGTATTATTCTAGTCCGCTAAGCCGCAATCCGCAATCCCAGAAAAACGACATCCAGGGCAAATGTTCCCTTCACCACTAAAGACAACTCCGCAGTAAGAGCAGCGTTTTGCCCCTCGTACAAGCTGCATTTCTTCCCGCTTGCGAGTAGTCAGATAGAAGCGTTCAAACAGCCCGCGCAATCCTGGATCCGCCACTTGGGCAAACAGTGTATGTGCCTCAGCATGATCACTCGGTAGGAGCTTACCGAGATCCTTACTTGCCGGTTGAGTCCTTGCAAATCTCCCCGGCACAAAACGGATCCTTTTCACAATGTCTTTCCCGGCAAGCTCGTTGATTCGCTTAATATATTTGTCGCCAAGTAACGATAGATCATGCGCTATTGAAGGGGAAGGGACCTCTATCCACAGTGTCCCTTTGGAAAAACGCTGTGTTCGTGTAAGCGCACCAATTCTTTTACCGCATGTCTTATCCCACAGAAAAAGTGCTTGTTGGTAACAGTAGTCTTTCCACAGATTATTCTTCTTTAGTACTGTTTCTACCCAGTTCATTATTAAACCTCAGTAGTAGTTGTAGGCAAGTACTTTACTGTGCAAAACCCGTTGTTCGTCCGTCTGTACCCTGACCAAACTTGTGGAAAACCCTGTGGAGAAGTGGGTGAAACAGTTCAAAACCAGTGGATATGGGCGGTGGAGAAATCCACCCCTGAAAGTCAACAAGACTTTTCCACAGTAGAGTAGTGTTTTTCACCCATTTTGCTCCACTTTTCCACAGGGTTTTCCACAGCATGATGTCAAGGCGTTCCTGCCTAACTGGTACGAAACCGTGAATTCAGGTCTTCCTGAATATCCTTAATCTCGCCATGAAAGAGAGGGGTTTGTTCAATTAAAGCTTTGATTTTCATGTAGGAATGCATGATTGTTGTGTGATCACGATTCCCGAATTCTCTTGCAATTGCGGGAAAGGAGTGATTGGTCATTTCACGCGCGAGATAGATGCTAATATGCCGTGGTTGAGAGATCTCTTTTTTTCTGCTTGATCCCTCTAAATCATGTAGCTTAAGGTGATAACGATTGGCTATCTCTTCTTTGATGTGAGCGATGCTTAGCGGCTTTCGTTTACCTTCTTCTGGAAGCATCATTTCTAGGTTGCTTGGTGTTAGCTCTTTTCCTTCAAGCTCGGCGTAAGCAATGGCCTTTACTAATGCACCTTCTAGGACACGAACATTAGAGGAGATGCGGCTGGCAATGAGTTCCAGAATGCTGTCATCGACTGTGAGTCCGCGGCTATTTGCCTTTTCTCGCAAGATCGCGATTCGTGTCTCCAAGTCAGGGGGCTGAATGTCAGCAACTAATCCCCAACGGAACCGGGAGACCAGTCTTTCCTGTAATCCAGAAAGCGCTTCCGGAGGACGATCGCTGGAGAGTACGATTTGTTTCTCACTTCCGTAAAGTTCATTAAAGGTATGGAATAGCTCTTCTTGTGTGCCTTCCTTTCCCTCCAAGAAGTGTACGTCATCGATCAGTAATAGGTCGATGCGTCGGTATTTTTCACGGAAGGCGGATGTGGCGTTATTCCGGATTGAATTGATAAGTTCTATGGCAAACCGTTCCGAAGTTGTGTATACAACAGCTTTAGGGGCTCCAGAGGATATGATGAAGTTGCCGGTTGCTTGCAGCAGATGGGTTTTCCCGAGCCCGACGCTGCCATAGATAAACAGAGGATTGTACGCTTTTCCGGGCGCTTCAGCAACGGCTAGTGAGGCGGCGTAAGCAAGATGGTTGTTGTTTCCACGCACGAAGTGTTCGAATGTATAATCGGGGTTGAGGGGGAGCGTACTATATAGCTGTCTTGAAATAGTGGAGGGCTCAAGCTTCGGCGGATCGGGCGTGGATGGTGTTTGGCCGGTAACTTGGAGTGTGATAGTGACTTGCCTTGCACAAACCTCAGATGCTATATCCTCTAACAGGCTGCGATAACGACGCTCGATGCCGCCCTTGTAGAAACTGGTCGGAACACCGATTAGTAGTGAATTGTTTTTGAGTTCTAGAAGATGAGCATTGGCAAACCAGGTTTCAAAGCTCGTTTGTGAAATCTCTCTCTGTAGTTTCTCCCGCACTTGTTTCCAGATAGTTAAGGGACTCTCATTCATTGTTCGCCTCATCATATAATATTGTCGGATAGCTCATCTAAGAATCCCAGTCAAGGAGGATAATGGTGCCGAGGCCCAGACTCGAACTGGGGACACCGGCCTTTTCAGGGCCGTGCTCTACCACCTGAGCTACCTCGGCATATCCTGCAAGCGGGGACGACCGGATTTGAACCGGCGATCTCTGGAGTGACAATCCAGCGTCCTAAACCAAGCTAGACCACGCCCCCGATACACGAGAACTCATTGGGCGAGACAGGACTTGAACCTGTGACCTTCCGGATGTAAGCCGGATGCTCTCCCAGCTGAGCTACTCGCCCATTATAGCTCAAGCACTTACTTTGTCGCAAATCTCTGGTTCAATGTCCCCAAGGGGATTTGAACCCCTGCTGCCGGGATGAAAACCCGGTATCCTAGGCCGCTAGATGATGGGGACAGACACAAAAAGAATTATAGGATTCCAAGCGTGTCTTTTCAATTAGAGTGGGTCGTGCTGGATTTGAACCAGCGACTCCCTGATTAAAAGTCAGGTGCTCTACCCCTGAGCTAACGACCCGAATTTCTAGCGTGGACAACATATGGGTCGTGCAGGACTCGAACCTGCAACCGACGGATTAAGAGTCCGTTGCTCTGCCAAATTGAGCTAACGACCCGCAAGAATTTATCATACGTGATGGGTATTTGACTGTCAAGGTTGTATTAACAAGCTGCTATCCACTACGATTGGAGTTATGGAACGATTTCAGTTTGATGTGCCAGAAAAGGCACCGCTTGCCGAGCGCATGAGGCCAACAACGTTTGAGGATCTGGTTGGACAAGGGGACATTCTTGGCGACGGGGCATCTTTGCGCATCCTTGTCGAGCAAGGTAAGTATTCTTCCTTTCTATTTTGGGGACCACCTGGGACAGGCAAGACCACAGCGGGAAAGATTATAGCCCGCCGCTCAAGAGCGAAATTTGTGCATTTGTCGGCCGCTCTTTCTAACGTGAAAGAGGTGCGTGCAGCGCTAGACCAATCACATGATCGCTATGTTATTGAAGGGCGACGAGATCTCTTGTTCCTTGATGAGGTACACCGGTTTAACAAGGCCCAGCAGGATGTACTTCTCCCTTATCTGGAGGAGGGGAGCGTCATCTTTATTGGCGCAACAACAGAGAATCCTTCCTTTGTTCTGAATGCCGCTCTTCTTTCACGCTGTCAGCTATTTAGCTTTTCTCCACTTTCAGAGGATGACATGCAAGTGGTCTTACAACACGCACTGAATGTTGAACAGGGACTGAATGGAGAGTATGAACTTTGCTCTGAGGCAGAGGCCGCACTGATTGCTTTCTCAGATGGGGATGCGCGTCGTGCTCTTTCTACACTTGAGCTGGCGAGTGTCATTGCCCCGGGGAACAAGATCGATGTAGCCTTGATTGAACGGGCACTGCAGCGCAAAGCATTGCGTTATGATCGTGCCGGAGAAGAGCACTATAATCTGATTTCAGCCCTTCACAAATCAATCCGCAATTCAGATCCGGATGCTACCCTATACTGGTTAGTACGGATGATTGAGAGTGGCGAAGATCCTCGCTACCTTGCCCGGCGACTGATTCGTATGGCCAGCGAAGACGTCGGTCTCGCCGATCCTCGAGGGTTGGATGTGGCTATTGCCGCGCAAAAAGCAGTAGAAAGCATTGGTTTGCCTGAGTGTGATCTTGCCCTTGCTCAAGCCGC
>JAUWOJ010000008.1 GCA_030612175.1 Candidatus Bipolaricaulota bacterium
ATTTCTTGAATCTTCTCTTATCTGTTCACTACTGAACGAACATGTTCTTATATTATAAGTATTTGTCATCTTAATTCTACCTTAAAAAGAGGACAACTATATATAGATTTGAGCCAATATAGATATTGAGGGGTTCTTGATTTGGATTGGTTGAAGATACACAGGTTGCCACATGGCCGACGCCTGGGTGATAGATCATCCGTAGGGCTACCACGGTTCTCTATTGGCGCCATGTCCCATCGGGTAAGCCGGGCTTTTGACCGAAATCCTAGTGGGCGATAGACTGGGTGATGGAAGCTCATCAGATGTAAAAAAGGAGAGAGATTTTGCAGATAAGAGTTATTGACCTGACTCGCGAGATATATGATGGAACAGAATCCTTTCCTGGAGATCGTGTTGGGATAGAAATCGAGCGCCTGGCAACTATTAAGGCTAATGCGTACAACTTGTCCCGTATTACACGGCTCGCCTGCCATTGTGGAACTCATATTGACAGCCCTCTCCACTTCGTGGATGGCGGCGGCGATGTTGCTTCCATTCCGCTAGACATCGTACCCGCGGTTGTTATTAGTACTCGCGAGAAACGGATTGGGATAAGAGTCTTTCAAGATGCAGGCTCGCTTGCTGGCTGTGCGGTTCTCATTCATACTGGTTGGTGTAGTCGAGTCGGAAGTCCTGATTTCTACAAGGAGTTCCCATATCTAACTCGCGAAAGTGCCTCCTTGCTCGCCAAGAGCGGCGCACGCATCGTTGGTCTTGATTCACCGAGCCCTGATCCATTGGATTCAGTTGATTTCCCTGCCCACAGGATTCTGCTTGCTGAGCGGGTGCAGATTGTGGAGGGTCTTATCAACCTAGACCAGTTGTACGCAACGGCAGGAACTCCCTTCTTTGCTGCCTTCCCCTTAAGAATAAGAGGATTAGAGGCGTCGCCTGTACGCGCTGTAGGCCTGGTTTTCCAATCAAGCGAGGGAGAGCCTTATTGTTGAGATATTGCGCAAGACCCAGAGGGAGTAGTGTCTTGGATAGGCTGTGTTAGCAGTTGTGTCTGACCGTGATTTGGCAAAGGAAGCCCTGCATTAGCCTGCAGACAGCAGCTTATGAGGAGGTAATGATCAGTGTAACAGTCTTTATTGCTGGGTTAACTACACCGACAGTTGCCGCGGCACTGAGCGTGTAGGTGATTGTGAGTCCGTTCTGTGCCACCGAATTTATGCATATTACTACGTTAGCGGGAGTTGTTGTAAGGACGACGTTGGTTGGTGGTGTGTCGGCCCCGGCAGGACCGGATAGTGTAATGCACAGAGTGAGACCAGTCGGCATATCTGAATCAAGCTGCGCAGTGATCTTCCTCGAATTGTTACCTCCATTTGTCGTTATAGCGTAGGTAGTGGAAGCGTCTGTAACAAGTGCTGGCTCGGAGCCAGCATCTGCCGTATTGATGATCATCGGCTGTGGGGAGCCGGAGACCGTGAGTTCATTGATTGCCGCTACTTGGTAGCTTAGCGTCTGAGTGGCCGTAGCAGCCGGCAAGGCTGCAAGGGCTAACAGGGCAACTAATGTTACTGTGATGAAGCCTGTAACGGATAGTTTTCGCATTTCGTTTACCTCCTTTGGTAATCAGAGCACCTTGTCTGCGAGATTGGAGTTTGGGTCTGCCATGTGAAGACCCTCTACTCCGTACATCTGATCAAAGTCTCCTGGCTTGTAGCGAGTTCTCTAGGTTGGATTGGTTTTGTGGACCAGGTCCGGTGTCTTGCTGTCCGTGTTCCCAAACAGACTCACACAGCATTGATTATGCCTAGCGTGGGATAGAAGAAGAATAGAGAGAAGATTTTTTATCCGTTAAGGAGAGCTCGCATTTCGCTCATGCGCACGGAAGAAACAAGAGGCAGTGTTGGCGCTAGTGAGTAATAGCTGACGAGTACAACAGCGTAAATGACGGATAGCGCAAACTCGTGAACGGTCAATTCGTTCGCTCAATTACGAATTGCCAAGGCAGGTAAAGAGCGAGGAGGATAGCGTTGGCTTGGGTCTTCCACTGTAAGAAAAAAAAGAGTATGATAGAAAGGGTGATAATGATGAGACTCAAGTACGCCGTGTCAGTGGTTATTCTCTTGTTGGCTATTCTAGTGTTGCTGGTTGGCTGCTCAAAGAACTCTCTCCCCGTGGCAAATCTCACCACATCTTCTACGTCGGGTATGGCCCCAATAGAAATCTTATTTGATGCTTCTTCGTCTGTGGATGAGGATGGTTCCATCGTTAGTTACGAGTGGGATTTTGGGGATGGAGGTTTTGGGGCAGATGAAAGAACTACTCATACATACGATATCCCCGGTGTTTACACGGTTAGTCTTACCGTTACCGACAACAAGAAAGCAACGGCATCCACAGCTCAGACGATTACCATTACTGAGAATGCAGTACCCGTAGCAGGATTTACCGCGACACCTACTCAGGGAGAAATTCCTCTGGAGGTGATCCTTAATGCTTCCGCGTCTGTGGATGAGGATGGTTCCATCGTTAGTTACGAGTGGGATTTTGGGGATGGAGAAAGTGAAGTTGGTGTTAAGGTCAGTCACACGTATCACGAAATAGGCGAATACATGGTGCGATTGATAGTAATAGACGACAAGAATGGCGCCGGAAGCGCCATTGAAACGATACAGACCACTTACACTTTGCCTGTAGCTATACTTACTGCTGGGCCTGTGTCAGGGATAGCCCCATTGAAAGTTGAATTTGACGGTTCCGCCTCCTGGGACCCCTACGGCTACATCTCTAGTTTCCACTGGGATTTCGGTGACGGAGTGAGCGCGACAGGTGTTGGTGCAGTTCATATCTATAGGAATCCGGGAAACTACACTGTCCGGGTTACGGTCATAGACGATAAAGGTAACGTGGAGACAGCCACAGAAAGCGTTAGGGTATCAAAAGCAGAAGTGAACGAAGTTGGCGAAGGTGTAGACAATGGCTACGTTAGAGTGAGCCTTCGCGGAGTACGAGAAGGCAAGTCCAAAGAGGGGTGGTGTGAGCCAGGCCCGGGGCGCATCTACGTGATAGCCGACCTGAACGTCGAGGCCTTGGAGGACAGTCAAGATGTTTCCAGGTCCAACTTTAGGCTCATACAGAGCGATGGCAGCATCCAGGATGAGTATAGCATGGCAACATGCTCATTGCTTCATGGTTTCGAAGATAGGTTTTTGGATGAAGGCCAATGGATAGATGGTGAGATCGCGTTTGAAGTCTGGCCAACGAGCTTTTACATTCTCGAATACGAGAGTGATGAAGGAGAGATTCTCCGGTTTCGATTTGAGCTGTAGAAACACATTAGAAATCGACACAATACTATGATTAGGCGCGTGGCATTTTGGTGGAACGACGAATCACTTTATAGATTCCAATCGCCAAAAAAAGGATGGCCATGCCGAAGAGTACATAGCTTATCTTCGTTCCCTTGGTATGAAGAATCCACCCAGCTGCTATCAGTATGACACCAGAGATGTGGTGGGCAGGATCCCGTTGACTGAGCGCAGCTGGCGAGCAGGAAGATCAAGAGAATAGAACAGGCCTGAAAAAATGCGAACCTTGCCAGAACCCTTTCAAGCAGGGGAAACAGTAAACCCGTCTACCCAGAGACTTACTCTGAACAGGCGGGCTGTCTACGTAAGACTGGTGGAGGTGGCGGGATTTGAACCCGCGTCCGAAGATAGCGCCACTTAGCATCTACAAGCTTAGAGTCGTATTTTAAGTTTGGTCAATACCCTCCTACGACCAGGATGATATCTACCTAGCTTCCAAAGGTTCATCGTGTCCGCGGGAAGCACGGGGCGCGATATACCCGCTTTTGTGACGCCTGGTTGAAGCTTGCGGGCAGCTCCAGCAGACGGTCCGCCTAGTTTAAACTATAGGCAGGAACAGAAAATGCGTAGTTGTCTTCCGCATTTAGTTGTTTATTCGCTTGTTTTAGGAGATAGCGAATGCTCCGCTTGCAGCCTTGCTTTACTAACTCCGTCGAATCCATTCACCCCCATGTCAATGATCCGCTTACATTATATCCTTTTTCGCGGGGACTGGCAAATGAGTCATATAATGTGTTATCATGTAAATAGAGATGAACTATGTATTAGTCATTATAACTGTTGTATTTGCCAGTGGAATCGGACTAGGCATGGTGCTTGAGTGCGCCCGCAATTTGCCGTTTCTCTATTGGCTAGCAGTGGGAATGACGGTCTGCTGCATAATCCTCGCTCGCTGGAAGGGATTTCTCGTGGTTGGTTCGCTTATTGTGGTTGGGATCCTAGGATTGATGCGCTTTCGGGCTACAGAGCGATCGTTTGAAGGGCTTTATGAACGAGCATCGCATCTCAATGAGGTGGTTGGAACAGTTGTTTCGTATCCCAACATAAGCGAGCAATACATTTCGTTCACATTTGATCCGGACAATATCCCAGCCAAGATCAGGGTAACATGGTTTGGAGAAGCGAAGCATCTAGCGGAACAGAGCGTTTACTATGGTGATCGGCTTCGACTAATTGGGAGAACAAGCGTACCGGACCAGTTTGCCGATTTCGATTATCGCGGTTACCTTGCCCGTCAAGGTATCTTTGCGGTCATGACGATCAGTGAAGGTAGAGACAAAGTAACAAAATTAGGTGTGGGGAGAAGCTATCTATTGCGTCTCGGGGATTTGGTTCGGCATCGTTTGTTGGCGAGGCTTGACCAAAGTCTCTCCCCAGCTGAGTCAAGTTTGGCGCACGGACTTCTGCTTGGAGATCGTACAGCCCTTCTTCCACAAATAGAAGAGAGCTTCCGCCAGACCGGATTGATGCACTTGCTTGCTGTTTCCGGCCTTCACCTTGGGATTTTTCTTGCCGGGTTGTGGTTTGCTCTGCGAACGCTGAGGTTGCGGCCAGCGGTAAGTTATCCCATTGTTGGACTAGCTGTCGCTGTGATTGTGTGGGTCATCGGCCCTCGTGTCAGTCTATTGCGCGCGGGTATCCTTTTTGGTTTTCTAGCTATAGGAAGTGTGCTTGCAGATTTCGGGATCATACTGCGGCGTTGGGTGAATCCGCTTCAAGGACTTGCCGCCGCCGCTCTAATCATTCTTGGTTTCAGGCCCAATTCACTGTGGGATGCTGGTTTCCAACTAAGTTTCTCTGCTACCGCGTCAATTATCCTTGTTTGTAACCCGAGATTTGGCTTACGAGACTGGACACATCGTGTAGCGGAACGCGTTCCGTTCTTCTCCAAACCTGTGAGCTATGTACTTACTCTTCTAGCTGTTTCGATAGCAGCTCAAGCTGGTACTGCGCCTTTTCTTGTGTATCACTTTGGCACGCTCTATCCGTTTGTCCTTCTATCAAATCTTGTCGCCATTCCACTCGCCACTTGTGTGCTTTGGATAGGGCTTTCGTTTAGTATTCTTCTCTTGCCACAACTGCTCTTACCAATAAGTAGAATGCTTCAATTTACTTTGGGTCTGCTAATTGCTGTGGTGGACGTGCTTTCCCGCATTCCGCTAAGTGCTCTTGTTGTTCCTGCCTGGATGGGGGTGTGGCTTGGTGGGCTTGTTGTTTTCTTGTTCGAAGTGGCGATCTACTCCTGTAATGAATTGTCTTCCACGCGGTACTCAATGTCGATTGTCTCTTCCTTATTGGGCTTCGAGACGTGAGCTTGTTTGAATCCGAGGTGCCAGAAAAGTAGCGTAATTCCGCATGCGTCGCTAAGGAGACCGGGAAGGATGAGAAGGACGCTAGCAAGAGGAAGGATGAGTTCGTGCTGCATGAGAACTGTCTTGAGCGAGAACTTCCCCTTCAGGAATAGCATAAGTATCATGGAGAAAACAGGTCGTCGACTTAACCTGATGATAACCAGTCCAAGAATAGCTGTAAGCAGGATTATTCCTAGTACCGAACCACTGCCAACTGCTTGGGTAAGCTTGATAAGCGTGACAAGTTCGACACACGCAAAAAGAAATACGACTATTGGCATCCTCTTCACCTTGGACGATCATAGCAGAAGAAACTGTAGTTCACAAGATGAAGGATTCGGGATAAGAGGGTATGAGAATGTTGTGCATATGTACACATTCATCTAAGATTCTAGGCAATGAAAAGAACAGATTCTGAATACTTAGTTGGGCTTAACCTAATTCCTGGACTTTCACCGCGAAGGCTAATCACCCTTCTTGATCACTTCTCATCTCCAGAGGAGATTTGGCTTGCCTCGGTCAAAGAGATCTCGAGTCTGCCTGGTTTTCATGGTGTGGCGAAAGACGTTGCCAGTGGACGTAGCGAAGAGAAGCTTGATAATGAGCTAGAGCTGGCAAGAAAACTAGATCTAAGTATAACTACACTTATTGATCAAGATTACCCGGTATCTCTGCGTGAAATTGAGGTACCACCAACCGTGCTCTATATGAAGGGATGCAAGAGAATCGATACTACCCGTACGATTACCATTGTGGGAACACGGCGTAGCAGTGGGTATGGAAGAGCTATTGGCAAGCGACTGGCGCGTGAATTGGGGGCTATGGGGCTTGTTGTTGTGAGTGGCCTAGCTGTAGGGATAGACACTGCAGCTCACCGCGGCGCCCTGGAGGCGCAGGCACACACTGTTGCCGTTCTTGGTTCGGGGTTCAAACATATGTATCCGGCAGCAAATGTAAGTCTGGCGGAGAGAATTGGCGAGACGGGAACAGTTCTGAGCGAGTATCCCGTGGATACCAAGCCAGCGAAGTGGACTTTCCCACAGCGCAATCGAATACTTTCCGGTCTGTCGCGAGGAGTAGTGGTAGTAGAAGCTGGTGAGCGAAGCGGCGCTCTGATCACGGCGCGTTTCGCGCTAGAGCAAGGACGTGAGGTACTTGCAGTACCTGGTAATTTGACTAGCGTGTCGAGTGTTGGGTCAAACCGTCTAATCAAGGATGGGGCCAAGCTTGTGGAGACCGTGGATGATGTTGTCCAGGAGTTCCCTGATTGGTGTCGCTCAAACAAGAACTGGTTAGTAAAGGAGGGAAGGACAACTTCACTTTCCGAGGCGCAGCAGCGTGTTTACGACCTTGTCGGGCTTGAAGCGATGCATATTGACGATATCATTGATCGAGGGAATCTTTCCCTGAGCGAGGCTTCGTATAGTCTCCTGGCGCTGCAAATGGAGAATCTGATCCAAGAAGTAGAGGGAAGACGGTACATTAGAATTCGGTAGGAGGTACTAACGAGATGAATACAGAGCGTACGCTGGTTTTGTGCAAACCAGATACCGTTCAAAGGCAACTTATCGGAAGAGTAATTTCGCGCTTGGAGGAAAAAGGACTAAAGATTGTCGGCATGAAAATGCTGCGTGTTGATGAGGATCTTGCGCGACAGCAGTATCAGGAACATGTCGAGAAATCATTCTTCTCTGATCTTGTGTCATTCATAACTGCTTCTCCTGTTGTGGCGATAGCTGCCGAGGGCAACAACGCGGTTGAGGTTGTGCGCCGGCTGTTGGGCGCGACCAATCCACAAGATGCTGCGGCAGGAACGATTCGAGGCGATTTTGGCCTCAATCTTACAAAGAATATGGTCCATGGATCCGATTCGCTTGGTTCAGCCAAGCGTGAACTTGCCCTCTTCTTTTCTCAAGAGGAGTTGCAGGATTATCCCCTTGAGCTTGACGCATGGCTGTAGATTGACGAGCTGTAGTTAGGTAAGGAGGAACTGATGGAGCTCTCCAGGCGCTATGATCCGACAGAGGTAGAGGAGAAGCTTTGTCGTTTCTGGGCAGAGGGAGGATTCTTTCACGCGGATGTAGATCCAGCACAGGAAAAACGATTCTCTATGGTGATTCCGCCGCCAAATATTACCTCAGCGATGCACATAGGCAACGCCCTTCAATATACACTACACGATGTGATAGTTCGCTACAAACGAATGGATGGTTATGTTACGTGCTGGTTCCCTGGTATGGACCACGCGGGGATTGCCACTCAGAATGTGGTGGAGCGTGAGCTGGCCAAGAAGGGAATCACCCGACATGACCTTGGTCGCGAGGAGTTTGTAAAACGCGTATGGAAATGGAAGGAGCGTTACGGCGGGCACATTCAAGAACAGATGAGGGCGCTTGGCACTTCACCTGATTGGCGCCGGGAGCGATTTACTCTTGACAAAGGACTCTCCCGCGCTGTGCGCGAGGTGTTTGTCCGCCTGTATGGAGAGAACAAGATCTATAGAGGAGAGCGGATGATCAATTGGTGCCCGCGTTGTCAGACAGCTCTTTCTGATATTGAAGTAACACATTACGAAGAACCAGGGAATCTCTACACGATCCGTTATCTATTGTCTGAACCGGGCGAGGCAGTTGAGATTGCCACCACGCGACCGGAGACAATGCTTGGAGATACTGGCATAGCAGTCAATCCCAACGATCCCGTACATGCACGATTAATTGGAAAAACAGCTATCCTTCCTCTTTTGGGGCGCAAGCTCCCAATTGTTGCTTCTGAGGAGATCGACCCTCTGTTTGGAACGGGGATCCTTAAGGTGACACCTGGGCATGATCCAGTCGATTTCGAGATTGGCCAGGAGCACCATCTGCCATCAATAAACATACTGAACAGTGATGGAACACTCAACGAGAATGCTGCTTCGTATGCAGGGCTTACTGTAAGCGAGGCACGAAAGCGCATCGTCAAGGCTCTACAGGCAGCTGGGCTGCTCGTAAAGGTGAAGCCATACCCGCACTCTGTCGGGCACTGCCAGCGTTGTGATACCCAAGTGGAGCCGCTGGTTTCTAAGCAATGGTTTGTAAGGATGAAGGAACTTGCGGCTCCTGCAATCAAAGCCGTTGATTCTAATGAGGTACAGTTTATTCCCAAGCGCTGGGAGAACGTGTATTTCGAATGGATGGGAAACATAAAAGACTGGTGTATCTCCAGGCAGCTGTGGTGGGGTCACCAGATTCCAGTATGGTACTGCGAGAGTTGCGAAGAAACGATTGTCTCAATCGAGGATCCAACCTGTTGCCCAAGATGCGAGAGCGAAAAGCTTGCGCAAGATCCAGATGTTCTGGACACATGGTTCAGTTCAGCCTTGTTTCCGTTCTCTGTCATGGGATGGCCTGAAAAAACCCCTGAACTTGAGTATTTCTATCCGACCTCACTGTTGATCACAGGGTTCGATATCATCTTCTTCTGGGTGGCGCGCATGATTATGATGGGAATTCACTTTGTTGGCAAGGTTCCATTTCGTCAAGTGTACATTACACCCCTTGTCGAGGATGAACACGGGATAAAGATGAGCTCATCCCGCGGGAACACGATTGATCCCTTGGAAGTGAAAAAGATCTATGGGATGGATGCACTTCGCTTCACCCTGGCTCAATCTTCTTCCAAGGGACGCGGAATGCGAGTAGAGGTACGCAATATTGAAGCAAGCAGAAATTTCTTGAACAAGATCTGGAACATGGCTCGGTTCGTTCTCATGAACTTGGATGATGAACGACCGCAGTTGCCCGAAAGTGTGAATGAGCTTGAAGATCGGTTTCTTCTGTCTCGACTCGCTACAACGATTCAACTGGTCCGCAATAACATCGAGTCATACAACTTCAATCTGGCGAGCGAGGAGTTATACTCTTTCATTTGGCACGATTTCTGTGATTGGTATCTTGAGCTTGCCAAGGTAAGGCTTATGTCGGGCGAGGACCACGCGGTGAAGGCCGTCCTCTATCATGTTCTAAGAACAGTCGTCAAACTCTTGCATCCATTTGTTCCATTCATCAGTGAGGAGATCTGGCACGTTCTTGGCGAGAAACCTAGTTCTGTCTCTATTACATCATTCCCAAAGGCTGCCGCGAGGGATGAGAATGCGGAGGCGGAGATGTCAGTTTTCAAAGAGCTTGTAAACGCTGCGCGGATGATTCGTTCTGAGCTAAACGTTCCGCAAAAGGCATCAATTGAAGTACTGATAAAGACTGATAGCGCCAAAGTAATAGATCTTGTCAATCAGAAGATGCACGCTTTGCGCGCGCTCGTATGTGCCAGAGCAGTAAGGATTTCAGATGATCTTGTACCACCCGCGGGAGCGGCACGGAAAGTCCTTTCAGTGGCGGAGGTATTCATTCCACTAAAGGGATTGATTGATGTTGATGCGGAGCGCGCTCGTCTTAGCGAAGAACTGGCACAGATGGTGGCTAGGCTTAAAAAGGTGGAGGGAAACTTGGCAAATGAAACCTTCCTTGGGCGGGCGCCAGAAGTAGTGATTGCGAAGGAGCGCGCAAAGCAGGACGAATTCTCCTCTAGACTGAGCCGATTACGTGAGAACCTGGCTGCAATAGGGCCTTAAGATGGATTACATGAGTGCTCGCCAGATCCTGAAAAGCCTGCCTTCTCTTGAGGTCAAGCCAGGATTGGCTAGAACTAAACAGCTTCTTGACGCTATTGGTCACCCAGAGAAGTCATTTCCAGCAGTCCACGTGGCTGGAACAAATGGGAAAGGGTCGGTGGTGGCAATGCTGGCAAGTGTTCTTGGCTGTGCTGGCTACCGGGTGGGGCGTTTTACGTCGCCTGATCTTGTTGATTTTCGTGATCGAATCACGATCGATGATAAGTGGATTAGCAAGGAGGAATTAGCCAGGATTGTAGAGCAATTGAACCCGCAATTGGCTGGGGAAGACTGTCCGACGTTATTTGAGGCGATGACGGCAATAGCCTTTGAACACTTCTCACGTAACAAGGTTGATATTGCTGTCGTTGAAGCCGGACTTGGCGGTCGATTTGATGCAACAAACGTCGTGGCTCCAATCCTCTGCATACTGACTAATGTTGGCCGTGATCACCTCCAAGTATTGGGAAGCTCCCTGCTGCAGATCGCCTGGGAGAAGGCGGGGATTGGAAAAGCTCAGGTTCCGTTTCTTGTTGGGAAGCTTCCCTCTGATGTTGAACAAGTTGTGATAGAAGAATGTCGACGGAGTGAAGCAGTGCTCATCCAGCTTAAGGAACCTGAGATAGAACGGATTGCCTTTGACTGGGAACATGTTAGCTATAAGATAGGTAAAGGGGACTTACCTGGAAGGATTGATTCCCCCCTCTTGGGTGGTTGCCAATTGGAGAACCTGAGAATTACGTTACAGGGGATTGAGCTTATGAGAAAGGCAGGCTTTGCTATTCCCAACACTGCCGTAGTTTGTGGATTGGCTGAGGTGCAGTGGCCTGGTCGATTTGAGGTGATGCGGCGAGACCCAACAATTGTTCTTGATGGGGCTCATAATCTTCCCGGAATACTTGCGCTGTGCGAGGATGTAAGGCGCTACGTGCCGGACAAGAAGCGCCGCCACCTGCTGTTTGGCGTTCTTGCTGACAAGGAAGTGGTCCCTATCTGCACTACCTTGTTTCCTAGCTTTGAGACGGTTACCCTGACCCAATCACATGTTGCCCGCGCAGCATCAGCAAAGGATCTGGCTAAGCTGACCTCTCCACTAAATTCTGTAGTCGTGGAGTCAGCAGATGTGGAGAATGGGGTGTCTGTGGCTTGTGCGTCGCTAGGTGAAGAAGATTTCCTTCTTATCGCCGGATCAATTACTATTATCCGTGAAGCGAGACCATATTTCTTGGGGGTTCTGTGTGATCGAGATTGAAGAGGTAAAAGCGCGAGGGCTTCCGCATCATGTGGCTATTATTATGGACGGAAACGGGCGCTGGGCTGAACAGCGAGGACTTGTGCGCACTGCTGGTCATCAAGCCGGCACTCAAGCCGCTGAGCGCTTGATCCGCTTTGTGGGGAGGCAATTAGGGCTAAAATACCTAACCCTATTTGCTTTCTCTGTTGAGAACTGGAATCGCCCGCCCGCCGAAGTGGATTTCCTAATGGATCTTCTGGAGCGATTCATTGCAGAGAAGCTGCAGGAGTTCATTGGCGAAGGGGTTCATCTTTGCGTATCCGGCGATATGAAAGGACTCCCTGTTCGTGTACAAGAGACCATTGCTCGGGCAATGGGAGAGACAGCGAAGAATGATCGTCTGAATCTGAACATCGCTTTGAATTATGGTTCGAGACAGGAGATCCTTGGTGCCTGTCAAATGATTGCTCGGGCGGTACAGCTGGGAGAGCTTGATTTAGAGATGCTTGACTCAGACGTATTCTCTAAATTCTTGTATACCAAGGACATTCCTGACCCTGACCTCGTTATACGCACAAGTGGTGAAATGCGGCTGTCCAACTTCCTTCTCTGGCAAGCCGCGTATTCAGAGCTCTACTTCACAGATACTTTGTGGCCGGATTTTGCCCCAGAGGAGCTGTTGGACGCCATTGCTTCCTATCAAGAGAGAGACCGTCGATTTGGCGCTGTGGCTGAGGGGAACGTAGTATGAACGTAATCAAGCGAACTGTGAGCGGTGTCCTTGGTGGAGGAGCCGTTTTTGCGATTCTGTACGCCGGGTCTCGATTTGACATTGAGTGGATCGTAGGAATCCTGATTCTTATTGTTGCGTATCCTGCTGGGATAGAATACCTGCAATTAATGAAGAAGATAGGGATCCCAGTAGCACAGCCAGAGTTCCTGATCTGGATCCCGCTTCTCGTTTTTGGGTACGTTGTTCTAGGCGGTCGTTACGGTGACGTGGTTCTCTTTCTGGCGATCAGTTACCAGGTGTTACGCTATCTGGGGGAGCTTCCGCATCGGACTGGCTTCATGCAGGCAATAGCCGGAGTATTCGGGCTGTTGTACATTCCCTGGTTGCTCAGTTTCTTTTATCTGATCTACAGCAATCTCGGCGTTTCATACACGCTTGTCCTGTTGCTCATGGTTTGGGGGTACGATACAGGTGCTTACGCATTGGGAAGCCTTATTGGTCGTCATCAAGCCTTTCCATATGTTAGTCCCGGAAAGTCATGGGAGGGAGTGGCCGGAGGATTTGTGATGACAGTCATTGGAGCGCTGCTGGGTAGCTACATTGCACTAGCTTGGGAGCCGGCTGCTTTTTGGATAGGGTTTCCCCATATCCTTGGCTTGTCGTTTATTGTGGGAATGGCTGTCCAGCTTGGTGATGTTTTTGAGTCTAAGCTCAAAAGAGCAGCTGGGGCGAAGGATTCAGGAACCTTTCTTCCTGGGCATGGTGGCACACTTGACCGAATTGATGGACTGTTGTTCGCTCTGCCTGTTTTCTTCTTCTATTACCACCATATTCTTCGCCTCATGTGAATTGAGCTGGTCTAACTGATGGCCACTAGTAGTTTGGGTGGAGGTTAGTTTGGGCTTATTTGTACAGTCAGTTTACCTTTCTGCCGGCCTGTCAGTTCTCTATGTTCTTGCGCTCTACTGCAGCAATCCATTTCGGCGGCTTCCATCTATTACCGTGATGCTGGTCTTTATGTCTGGAATGTTTGCCGTAATCCTGGTTAATCTGGTCAACGGTCTTGTCCCGTTGCCGCAAAGCACGGCTGGTTTTTCTAGGTACATAAGAACGGGATTGCTTGAAGAGGGAGTCAAATTTCTGCTAATGATAGCCACTATTTGGCGGTTCAGGTTCTCCGATGTAGCTGAACCAATGGATATCGCAATCTATTTTGGAATCCTGGGAGTTGGCTTTGGCGTATATGAGGATTTCAGTTATATCTTTCATGGAAGCTATCCGCTGTGGACGGCGGCGGAGATCGGTCGCTTACAGGAGGCGCTACGTTCGATTGCGTCAGCCCGCGTTTTCCCCGGACATATCTTGTTTAATGGGCTTGCTGGCTACCTTATTGGGAAAGCTCGTTTTTCTGTGAGGCCACTCGTGCGACTTGCCTGGTTCTGCGGCGGATTCGTTCTTGCGGTGGTCCTGCATAGTCTGTTTAACGTAATTGCAAGCGTGGGCGGGGAGATTCCTCTTCTCATATATATAGTCTTCCTTGTGGGCTTGTTTCTTGTATTTCGGCAGCTTGCCATAGTCCGATCTCCATTTCGGGCACTGATCCTCATGATAAGCGAGAATAGGGAACGGCGATGGGATCATCCATGGCCGCCAATTAGATACCTGTTTGCAGATGGGTTCGCCTGGCCCGGGAAGAGAAAGAGAGAATTATTTCAAGTGTTTCCACTTGCCTTGTCGCTCGTTATTCTGTACCCATTAGTAGTGATGATAGTCTACCTAGCGAATCGAGCGATTATGCAGTTTCTTCCACCATAAAACGTAAGGGCGACCAGGCCGGAGTGCCTGATCGCCCTCTCCGGGTGGTGAAAAAAGATGAGGGGGTCTTACGCCCTAACTAAGAGACTATAGCGACTCGCATGTAATTTGTCGGTAATAAGGATAACATCTTCCCTCCCTTTGCCGTTATCTGGGATTGGTGTGGACAAGAAGCCCAGACACACTAGACCAACTCGAATGCGCCGCTGTCTGTGCCACATTCGGGGCAAGTCCATTTGTTGGGAAGGTCATCAGATTGTGTTCTTGGTTCTAGGTTACTGCCCATCATTGGTTGATAAAGGGGTAGCAACATGAAAGCGGAATTCCTCAGCGTTACTGAGATCGAAATACTGCAAGAAGTTGTCAGTTACGTGCAGAAGGAGTGTGCGGCCTTGTTTGTCGGCGCGAATAAGATCTCTATCGACGAGTTCTCGAACATGTTCGTATGCTTTATTCCCGCGTGCCTTCACTAGGTCGGACTGGGTCATAGGATGATTATAAGCGATCATTGCCAGGCTGCGTAGAATGGGTCGAGGAATATCCTGATGGCGAGCAAGATGGGCAACGGCATCGACATAGCCATGTTTCACGCGTAGTAGGGCTTTCTCGTCGTTTATTATCAACTCAATTCCGTGTGCATCAGGGCTAAGGTCATTTTGGAGTTCACTCAACAGATCTCTAAC
The DNA here is from genome assembly GCA_030612175.1 of Candidatus Bipolaricaulota bacterium. Lineage (GTDB taxonomy): Bacteria > Bipolaricaulota > Bipolaricaulia > UBA7950 > UBA9294 > JAUVYF01. Next base: position 14,830 of record JAUWOJ010000008.1, read on the forward strand.
GCAGTGGGCGGAACTAGGGCCGAGAAGGCTTGCCAATTCTTTGACTGAAAGAGGCCTATCGGCAAGGAATAGAGCCGCTTCTAACAACCCTTTGTCATGCGGCCTCTGTGTATCTGAACTCAAAGCTTAGACTCCCTTCTCAATACTGATCAGAATGTCGCCGAGAAACTCCTCTTGCTCACAAGAGACCTTTCCCTGGGCAATGAGATGCAGAACCTCGACGAATTTGCGTACCCTTTCTTCCTTATCTCCTTGTCTCAGCAAACGGAAAAAGCTTAGAGTGTTTCTGCCTGAGAGCATTTGCCTAATAGTCGAGAAAAGGCCGTGGAGGCGCTCCGAGATATCCTCATCTTCAGCTTGAAGATAGCTAAGATCGTCTTCATCTTCTTCCTCTAGATGACGCTGTGTTCGGCGACGTGTTACTTTTATTGCATGAGCAAGGGCAATCCGCAGATCGGCAATAGTGACGCGTCGTCGTGTATAACGCTGCAGCGGAAGGGAGAACTCTGGGGGTACAAGAGGTTCCTCCCATTCGCCTGCTGCTTCCTCTACCGCTTCTTCTAGTTCAGCAAGCAATTCATTTCGCTCTGCGGGGCGGCCCATTTCGAGAAGGATGTCTGACTTCATGCGCAGCAGGATTGAGCAAGTCAGAACCATTTGCCCTGAGACTTCGTAGTGGAGCTCGCTCAACGACGCGATATAAAAGCGATAGCGCTGAGCAAGCTTTGCTATGTCGATGCTCCATGGATCCATATCCGCGGTCAAGTAGGACAGGACCTCTTGCCAGCTCTTACCTACCAGCTCATCAAGTGGGATCTTGGTGATTGATACCTGTTTCATCATCATCCTCAATTCAACTTAAGGGCCAAAATCTTTGAGACTCCATTCTTCATTGTTACTCCGTAGGCTCGGTCTGCATGGCGAATTGTTTCATTGTTGTGTGAGACAACGATCACCTGAATGCGCTCGGCATAGTATCGCAACATCCGCGCGAGTCGCGTGATGTTTACAAGATCTAGTGCGGCGTCGATCTCGTCCAGAATAAAAAGCGGCGTTTGCTGATATTCCTGCAAGGCGAAGATGAAGGCTGTCGCAACTAAAGTCTGCTCTCCACCAGATAGTGAATCAATCAGGTGTGGTTCCTTATCTGGCGGGTTTGCTTTGATTAGGAGTCCCGAGTTGATATTCTCTGGCTCTTCAAGCTCTAGTGACGCGGTGCCACCTTCGAATAACTCATGAAAGATACGCTCGAAATGCTCATTGATCTGCGCTAGAGTGGAAAGGAAAAGCTCTTTCTTGCGCTGCTCAATCTGGCCAATGAGTATTTCTATCTCGTGTTTTTCAGTCTGAAGGGCAGTTACACGTTCGCTAAGTATGTCGAATTCTTGTTCGTAGGCTTTGCATTCGTCGATTGCCCGCATATTTATTGGCTCCAATCTGCGGAGGTCTTTCCTATTCTTTTGGACTAATTGCTCCAGCTGCCTTAGGGAGTCTTTGGCATAGTAAGAATCATCTTGTTCCTGTTTTCCGAAGGCTTCCAATTCCGCTCGTGCTTGTGCTTCCTCGCGCTCGTAACGTGCAAGACCACGTCGTATATTCTCTAACTGACGATACGTTTCTCGGCGCTTGTCGCGCAATGCGCGTAGATCGTCGCTACGTGTGGCTGTTTCACCCTTTGCTAAGGTGGATTCTTGTTGCTGTGTGGAGAGTTCCTGCTCTTTGCGTTGGAGCTCGTCAGTCAGCTCCTCGATCTTCTCCTCTAGGTCGCTGATCTCTCTTCCGGTTTTGGAGATTTGTTGACGCTTTCTTGTCGCATCAAAACCTGAATCTGCCGGTACTCTTGTCCCTGGTCTCTCTTTCTTTGTGCCTATTCGGGAGCCACCAGTGAGCGCTCCTCCCTTACTTTGCAAGTCACCGTCCAGAGTTACTGCGCGCACTCCATCGATATCTCGGAGCGCTTCAAGGTGTTCACTGACTACTGTGTCGTACAGTATATATTCAAATGCACGCCGGTATTTGGGATCAAAATCAACAAGATTGATCGCGTAATCGATAAGTCCTGGTAGCTTAAGGGCATCAGCCGAGGCAAGGCTTTTGGGTCGTGTGACTAGCCTGCGTAATGGGAGGATGCGTACACGACCAAGATGATTCTCCTTCAGGTAGTTGATGCAGTCGATTGCTGTCTCACGTGAGTCAACAACGATGTCGTTCAGGTGACCCGCGGCTGCTGTCTCAAAGGGTATCTCGAAACCGGAATTGGGTGTTGCGATTGAGGCAATGGTCCCGTAGACTCCGCTGCGCTTTCGTTCAAGGATGGCTTGCACAGCGCCACTGCGTTTAACTGCTGTTTTATTTCGTGCCTCTTCGGCGGCTTTGATCCGCGTTACTTCATCTATCATCTGCTGAAGATTAGTGACTTGCTGGTGCTTGAGATCGATCTCGCCCTGTTTTCGTGAGATTTCCGATCGCAGATGCTCAACTTCCTTGATCAGATCAATTTGTCCGTCGCCGTGCATCTCTTCTCGAACGCTTTCAAGTTCCCATTCCTTATTCTCAACTTGGAGATCAAGCTTCTCTACATCTTCCTGTAACGTCTCTATGCGTCCTGAAAATTGAGTGCGTTCCTTTTCGGCGAGAAGAAGTGTTTCCTCTGCTTTCTTTCGCTTCAAATATCGGATGGATGCTTCTAAGCGATTCAGTTCTTGAGTCATGCGTTGATATTCCAGTGCAGCATCCCGTTCCTGTGAAAGAGAGAGTAATCGGCGGCGGCGTTCCGCCAGGATGATGCGGTGAGTATTCAACTTAGATTTCACTTCTTTGAGTTCAACGATCGCCTTGTTTCGTTTCTCGTCATAGGCAGCGATACCACAGATTTCATCGATGATTTGGCGGCGTGTTGCCGCGTTGTCTTTTATCACTTTGGTGAGTGCTCCTTGGGCGATCAGCTGTTGTCCATCGGGGTCTATTCTTGCTTGTACCAATACTTGGTCAACCATTGCTCGCGAGCAAGCCTTACCCATGAAATAGTAAGAAGAGGAGCCATGGCTGATACGACGGCCGATAGTGATCTCTGGCGGGGAATCACCATTTGCAAGGAGATGATCGAATAGATGATTGGTGTTGCTAAGATGGAGAATGACTTCGGCGGCTTGGGCGGGAGAGTATTTCTCTCCACCATTGAAAATCAGGTGTTCCATTCTGTCGGATCGTAACTGTGAAGATCTCCTTCCCATAACGAAACTGATAGCGTCAAACAGATTTGATTTCCCGGAGCCGTTTTCTCCAATAATAGCGGTCAGACCATCGAAGAATGGGACTACTGTCTTCTTCCGAAAGGATTTGAACCCCGTGAGAGCCACGCGATTGATTCGTGTCATCGCCTAACGGTCCCTTTCTGCATGCTCGGTGAATAGGTTGGAGTGATAGATTTGTGTGCCATAACTCGCTTAGTCCATCCTTGTACTAGTCGGAAACGCCGCAGCCGCTCTCCTAGATTGTTCATAGTGGTTGTACTCCGAGTAGTCTACTGACAAAGCTTCTGTTACACAACAAAGCATAGAACAGAAGCATCACATCCCATACCCTGTAATGGTTCTTTCGTGGCCCAAATAATGAGGGACAACAACAAGAATCTTGCAGCGCACACATCACTGTTTCTCCTTGGTAGATACACTTATCCCACAAGATCAAGACTAGAGACGTAGACACCACTGCAAAGGACGTGTAGGTGGGGAGCACAGATGTTTTGTCGCTTGTTCTTAGGACGCGTGTCTGTTTGCGGCATTGCGTGTTGGTGTGGAGAGGAGGAAGCCCATCTTGCCGTGCGCGGAAAGCTTGTTAATCCTCGCACAGACAAGCGCGTGGAAAGGGGTCTAGCGTCAACGCGGAACAGAAGAGCAGCGTTGAATCGATCTAGACCATGTAGTAGAATGACTCAGTTTTGTCGTACTTAGGAGTGGCTCTTTGTTAGAGACCTAGCAAAGGAGAATCTCACTTTAAAAGAGAGGTGTGTGTAACGAGATGACTGTTCTGATTGTCATACCGGCTGTAATATCGGTATTGGCATTGGTGAGCGCGTTCTTGTTTAACCGCTCGGTGGTGGCAAAAGCGCAGGGTACTGACCGAATGAAAGAGGTGCAGGGGTATATTCGTTCAGGAGCGTTTACATTCATGCTGGAGGAGGCACGCGTAATGGGAATCACTATTCTCATTATTGGTGCCATATTGTGGGTCTTGTTCTATTGGGAGATTGCGGTAGCGTTTTGGATTGGATCTATCCTTTCGATGGCTGCGGGATTCATTGGAATGAACGCAGCAACCCATGCCAACGCTCGTACAACGCATGCAGCGCGTACCTCGTTCAAAGAGGCGCTAAGTGTTGCATTCTCTGGTGGAAGTGTTATGGGGCTATCTGTAGCTGGATTAGCGTTGGCCGGCCTTGTTATCGTTGTAGTTGTATTTAGAAAGTGGTATGACCCGGCCTTGCTGCACATCGAGACGAGATACCTCTTTGGAGTAAGCTCGCTGGGAGTTAACTTCATTCGCGGAGCACTAATCGTTAGCGCCTACTCGATGGGGGCGTCATTGGTTGCCTTATTTGACCGTGTCGGAGGCGGAATTTACACCAAGGCGGCTGATATGGCTGCTGACATGGTTGGGAAAGTGGAAATGCACATTCCCGAGGATGATCCCCGAAATCCAGCAACAATCGCGGATAATGTTGGTGACAACGTAGGCGATGTCGGAGGACTGGGAGCCGATCTTCTGGAATCGTTCATTGGAGCTATCATCTCGGTGATCGTCATGGCCCTTTATATCTTTGTTGGGCGCGGGAATGAGAGCATCCAGGGACTCATTAGTCGTCTTGGGCTCAGTGCGGGCTTAAATGAGACAACGTACTGGTGGATCTTTATCGCTCCATTGATGATCGTTGCTGGGGGGTTGTTCTCGAGTTTGCTGGCGATGCTCTATATTCGATTCAGCAAACGCGAAGAAGGAATACAGCAGGTGCTGATGAACGCGACGCGTTTGGCTGCAGTCATTACTAGTCTGACAACATTCCTTTTCTGCTGGCTATCGCCGCTAGGTTGGAATATTCTCGGCGAGGTAATGCTTGGACTTGGTGCCGGGATCGCAATTGGTTTCTTTTCCGAATACTTCACATCAACTAGATTCAAGCCAACACGTGAGCTTGCGAGAATGAACCAAGACGGACCCGCGGTAGGGGTTACCGAGGGAATGGCGCTTGGAATGATCAGTACCCTTTTTCCAGTGATCACTATTGCTACGGCTACAATACTTTCTTATCAGTTGGGCGGACTACTTGGAGTGGCATTTACTGCGATGGGCATGCTATCGTTTGTTGCAATGACTGTTGCTGTAGACACCTATGGTCCAATAGCTGATAACGCGGGTGGGATTGCCACAATGGCCAAACTTCCATCCGAGGTTCGGGAACGAACGGATGCACTGGATGCGATAGGAAACACAACAGCCGCAATTGGAAAAGGATTTGCCATCGGATCGGCCGCCTTTGCCGCGTTGGGTCTAATTGCCGCATTTATGTGGTCAGCTATTGGCACCGCGGACAAAATTGTTCAGCCGCAGCTGCCGATTGTGGGGCAGATAGCTGCTCAGTTTTCTCCATCCGGGAGTCCGATCATGGTTGGGGCGTATGTTATCGCTGGCTTGATGCTTGGAGCAATGGTTCCATATGTATTCTCCGCTCTCCTTATTCGCGGAGTGAGTCGTACATCTGCGATCCTTGTTGAGGAGATTCGGCGTCAGTTCAGGGAGAATCCGAAAATCATGAGCGGTGAAGCCATGGCTGACCACAAACGCTGCATCAGCATTACCGCACATGGGGGACTCCATAAGATGTTCCTTCCGGCGGCAATCGCTGTCCTAACTCCGATTGCATTTGGATTGATTTTTGGCCGGTACGCTCTTAGTGGGTTCTTAATAGGCGCCCTTCTGTCGGCTATTCAGCTGGCTATTTTTTGCGGAAATGCTGGTGGCGCAATGGATAACGCTAAGAAGTATATTGAAGAGGGTCATTTTGGAGGCAAGAATTCCGAAGCGCATGCAGCGAGCGTCATTGGTGATACCGTCGGAGATCCATTGAAGGACACAGTCGGCCCATCACTTGACATCTTGATAAAGCTGATGTCAGTAATCTCGCTTGTATTTGCTTCGCTGTTCCCGATTTTCCCTATCTTTGTGTAAAACGCTTAGCAAGCATATGACGTAATGGTGGCGGGCTCTGCTCAGTAGTGGGCAGAGCCCGCTGTTTGTGTAAGAGGTGAAAGGAACGGCAATTGTTGATCGTAGCGCGGCAGTGGAGCGAATGTGTGGCTCCAGGGTGGGTGACAGCCGGAAATTGCTATCCCAGCAAGCTTTCTGTAACATCGTAGCAGTGAAGGTATCGCAAAAATGGAGTATTCTTGATTGTTGCCGGTGTAATAGTGCTATACTCTGCTATTGAGGTGTTCAGTCGGGAGGAGATTCTCACGCGCTGGAAGTAAGGAGGAAGAGATGCTAGAAAAGGCAATCTTGATTGTGTTTGCGATAATCGGCGCAAGCTTTCTCTATGGACTGGTGACGCCAACCCCCATAGCTGAGCCTATGCAAGCGCAGGAAGAACTGATCGACGCGGGCCGGTTTGTCGTTGAACAGGGGGGAAAACAACTACTTGAAGAGAGCTATACCTTGTTTTTTACTGCTGAAGAAGGATATATGCTCGTTTCTCAAACGAGGGCACCTGCGTTGGAAGATGGCGTTACGCTGGCACAACAGTACCAGCTCGACCCAGGGTTCACTCCAATTACATATCACGTTGCTGTTGATGCATCATCCGGCTTACAGATTGTCTCCGCGCAGTGGAGTAACCTTTTAGTTCATATGGAGATTCTGACCGGTGAAGGCGCTCGGTCAGGCAATGTTCTCCGAACGAGCAATGAAGTCATTCTCGATAACAACCTGATCAGTCAGTATGTTCTACTAATCCTAGCAATGAAGGCGGGTGAAATCGAACGCGATTTCACGGCCATTGTTCCACAGGCGCTGTCATCCTTTGCCTCACACATGGAAGAACCAAGCATTATCAAGTTTACGTCTGGGGACATCCAGTATGAAGGAGGGCTTTACAGGCTACACATTGGTGATCTGCTGGTATTGCTTGTCATTCATGATGGCCGACTTGCAGGACTGGAAATCCCACGACAAAGAATCCACGCCTATAATTCTTCCCTTTTCCCAGAGGGGATATCACTTGGCGTAGAGGGAATCGCGGATGCCATTCCAAGTGGAATGGAGGAGCAAGAGGTAACCTTTAATAGTAATGGAATTACCCTCGCGGGAACGCTTACGGTTCCAGCGGGCGCATCCAAGCCTGTCCCCGCTGTCCTGTTTGTTCAGGGCGCAGGTGCGGTTGATCGAAATGGGAATGTGGCTGGAGTAGAGACAGATATGTTCCGTGATCTGGCCAACTCGCTTTCGCAAGCAGGAATCGCGTCGCTGCGCTACGACAAACGCGGAACGGGTGAAAGTGAGGGTGTGTTTTCTGATAGTTCAATGATTGACTTGCTTGCGGATGCGCGTAGCGGTCTTTCCGCGTTGCAAGGATGTGAGAAGATCGACGATCAGTCATGCTTTCTTATTGGGTATAGCGAAGGCGGAGTCCTTGCTCCAATCATAGCTAGTGAGCGAGATGATTTGGCGGGAATTGTAATTATTGGGGGAACGGCTCGTCCTCTTAATGTAATTATCCGCGAACAGGTGGAGCGCCTCAATCGCGGTTCAGGAATGAGTGAGGAGCAACTTCAAACAACGCTTGAGCAAGAGGATCAGTATCTGTCCTTTGTACGACTAAGCACAGGAGAATGGTCCAGGTACTCCTTTGGCGAACTCAAGGAAGCAATGCCATGGCTCACCGAAGAGAAATATGATGAGGTTACAGCGCTATCGCTCTCCTGGCTGCGTGAGCATTTCCAACATGACCCCCTTGCTACGATCAGTCAGGTAAGTTGTCCGGTACTGATTATTCAAGGGGAAAAGGACTTACTGATATCGGCAAGGGACGCAAAGCTTCTCGCAGCGGGTCTAGCGGGAGGAGGGAATGGTGATGTAACACTTAACATCTTTCCTGACCTCAATCACCTTCTGCGTTATCACCCCGAGGAACCCAATCTGCTCAACCGTCATCTCGACTCGCCAATTGATCTTCGAGTGACTACAGCGATTAGTACCTGGTTACTTGACCACAATGTACCTCGCTGATGTCGACTCACGCGAGGTAGTCTTATCGATACTCCGGAAAGCGGGGATTAGACCAAACAAACAGCTTGGGCAGAACTTCCTTGTCGATCGCTCGGTAGCTGCGGCAATAATCGCTTGTGTCAAACAACTTGATCCGCAAGAGATTCTTGAAATTGGCATTGGTTTGGGAACAGTTACCGCGGAGCTTTCCAAGATTGTCAGGCACATTGTTGGTGTTGAGATTGATTCACGGCTGGCTAATCTGGCCAGAGCAAGGTTAGATGGGCTAAACAACGTTGAAATCGAGTGTAAGAATATTCTTAGCTTCGATCTCCTCCGGTGTTTTGGGAACAGTAAGATTGTTGTTGTGGGGAATATCCCCTATCGTATTACTGCTCCCATCCTGAGGTATCTCGTCAACAATCGTCATTCCATCAGTGAAGTGGTCCTTCTAACACAGGAGGAAGTAGTCCAGAAAATTGCGAGAAGCCCAGGAAAGGATGGATCCGGGCTGGGTGTTTTTGTGCAAGCGTACGCAGATGTTGAGATAATCAAGCGCGTATCCAAACGCTCTTTTTATCCTGTTCCGCAGGTCGATTCAGTTCTCTGGAAGCTCTGCTTCCTGAGAGAACCCCGATTTTCGTCTGCCCCCGAAAGCTTCTTTAGCGTTGTGCAAACGATCTATGGCAAGCGGAGGAAAATGATCCGAGTTGCATTGCAAGATGTGCTAAACGCGGAACAGATAACGCTAGCGCTGGAGAAGGCTGAGATCGATCCATGCATTCGGGGAGAAACCTTGTCTTTTGTGGCGCTGGACCAGCTAGCTCTGGAACTAGGCAAAATACTTGAATAACAGCCAAGCTAGGTAGCATCCTTTCTTGTGTATGAGTAACAGTTAGGTTCGTGTTGACGCAAACCAAAAGTAGCATGTCACAACGCTGTAGAGTCAGCATAAAATTGAACAGACCTATATTGTGCTTGATGGCAATGAGGTCAATCAAGAGGAAAGGAGGCTAGGATTTAGGGCAACGCTGAGCGCTTACCAACCGCCCCCGCCCCCGCCACCAAACCCTCCGCCGGAAAACCCTCCACCGAACGAACTACTGCCACCCCAGGCAGAGTGTCCCCCTGAGTTTGCCCGTGGAGCTGAGACAAAAGTACGCTCCATCCCTGAGGAAATGTGCATCATCGATAACGCAAATAGATGTGCGCTGAAGACAGGGTTTACTCCAACGTACCACTCTGGAGGCTGTTCAAACATTCCCTCGAACTGCTTGGTCCAGATAGAGGTCAGGTTGAGAGCCATAGCGTAGGGAAGCAGTTTCTCGAATAGACTTGGGTTCTTCTTCGGTGCGTCATGAAACTCCATTTTCTCTACCTCGGCACGACCAATATACTCAGAAAGACCTAGAAGATCCTGTAATACAGTAACACCCTTCCTTGTCTTCCGCGGCATAATCGGAGAAAAGGCAAGGACAACCAGACCAGAGATAGCAACAGCAGCTCCCATGTACAAAGAGGAAAGGACAACAGCAACAGCAACTCCACCGAACAGAATCGTCATTCCGAAACCCATATATGAACGGCGTGTACGTTCCGGGTTGTGCGGGTAGTACCCCTTGGCGATAAGTCCGGCATACAGATCTGACTTGATCTTTGGAAGGACCTTGTAGAACTGGTTTTCCAGTGTGGATAGGGTCCGCTCCTCTGAGTGGGCATCATCAAAAATGGTTGTAAGGAGAGTCTGTTCCACTTCAGACAACCCGCTATCCGCCTCTTTGAGCCGGATAAAGGTGTAGTCGAGTGGTGTGCCACGGCCAAATAGCCCCTTTGCCTTTGAAATAACTCCTGGTTCGTCCTCGGCAATCTCTTTAATCTTAAGGTATCCCTTTACTGCTAAGCCAACTACCATTGCCGAGATGTCGCGCAAGTCAGCGCGATCGTCAATCAATACTCCAGCCTCACCAGCATGCATTCCGGGAGGCGGAGCAAAACGTGGAGCAATGGTGGTTTTGACTGGGTCTTTTCCCTTGGCGGACCAGAGGAGGATCATTGCGATGAGAGTGACAAGCGGTAGGGCGGCGTACTTGTTTGCAGAGAGAAACCATAGGGTGCGTTGCCATGTTGTTGGTGGAAGTATCCCAATTGCTGTTCGCGGTATTGCAGCATCAATTGTTAGTCCTTCGCCAGGAGAAAGATCTCCCGCTGTAAATAGGAAGCGGCCTTGATCATCCAATACAGCTTGTTCCCCCCGCGTGTTGGCGCCATAGTAGCCAACATAAGAGGTGGTTGAGACTTGATCTAGCGGTACGCCAGGGAGAAGCTGTACAGTAGCGCTAACACGATTGATCGGGATGGCCCAGTCGTTTCCGGTAACATTCCAATAGAGCTGGATATAGTCTTCGTTGAACAACAGTGCGCGGCTGACAGAGTAACAGATTGTGTACGTATGCGTGCCCGTGACTGTTACATTTGGGTCACCGATACGAATGAGCATATTTCGTCCATGTCTCTGTGTCGTGTAATGTGCTTCTGCGGAATCGCTTTCGACTGATGTAATGTTAAGATCAATAGTAAGGTTTTCTCCGGTTGGGCGACGGTAGGATATAGGAATTTCACGCTCTATCCCATGGTGAGGACTGTAGAAAACAACTGTGAGGGTTTCTTTGATGTCGAGCGTCCCCGTTTCGTCAAGCACGATATCTGCATGGAAGTCCGTTATGCGTAGAGTTGCAGACCCGGTGACGAAAAGGGCACAGAGCAAAATGATGGAAACAAGCGTCTTTTGAATCAAAATCTTGCCCTAGGAGCTTCTCGTTGTTCCTCGTTTGGTAACATGTAGAACTCTCGTTTCTGGAAGTGAAACATGTTGGCGATGACGCTCTGAGGAAAAATACGAATGCGCGTGTTGAGATCACGCACTACCGCGTTGTAATACACACGTGAGCGCTGAACGGTATCTTCTACCTGCTCGAAGCTCCGTTGAAGTTCAAGGAAGTTCGTATTGGCTTTTAGGTCAGGATAGTTCTCTACCACGGCAAATAGCGATTTAAGAGTGTTCTTAAGGCCTTCTTCGGCAAGGGCTTGTTCTTTTGGAGAAGACGCATTTATCGCTTGTGTGCGGGCGACGGTTACTCGTTCAAATACTTGCTTTTCATGGGAGGCATAACCTTTTACTGTTTCTACTAGATTCGGGATTAGGTCGTAACGGCGCTTGAGCTGAACATCAATATCTTGCCACGATGCCTTAGCGCGCACCTGCAATTTGACGAGTCGGTTATAGTTCATAATGGCCCATGCGGCAACAGCCACTGCAATCAATAAGATAACAAAGCCGGCGCTCATACTTCCTCCTTATGTAAACTTGGGATGATTATACGCTGAATATAAGCATTGGCCAAACCAGAGGCGTAGGAAAGTCGCTCTTCTTGTGGCGTGATCATTATTGTAAAAGAGAATCTAGTAGCTATAATCTGTCTTACAGCCTTACTATTTCAAGGAGGAAATAATGCATAAGCGGCTTTTTACACCTGGCCCAACTGAGGTCAGAGCCGACGTCCTTAAGGAACTGTCAACTCCGCAAATTCATCATCGGTCTCCCGAATTCGGTGAGCTTTACGCTGGAATTCAAGCGAAATTGAAGCAACTCCTGTTTACGGAGAATCCTGTCTTCTTGTTCACTTGTTCATCGACTGGGGCGATGGAAGCGGCGGTGACGAATCTTGTTGGTAAACGCTGTCTCAATTTGGTGAATGGCGCGTTCTCGAAGCGCTGGCACGAAATCACAGAAGCAAATGCTGTTCCGTGTGATGCTTTTTCAATCGACTGGAACAAGGCGCTTAGGCCGGAAATGGTCGAGGAGCAGCTAGAAACGGGGAAATATGATGCTGTGACCTTGGTATTGAATGAAACCTCCACAGGTCTGATGAACCCGATTGCAGACATTAGTGAGGTTGTCGCTCGTTATCCGGAGGTGTTTCTTCTTGTTGACGCGGTAAGTGGAATGGCCGGGGTAAAGATTGACACCGATGCGTGGAAGCTTGACTTTGTCCTTGCAGGCGTGCAGAAAGCTTTTGCTCTTCCTGCAGGTCTTGCTGTAGCAGCGGTGAGCGAGCGAGCGCTTGCCCGGTCAGAGCACGTTCCGCCACGCGGTTATTACTTTAGCCTGCCCAATATGTACAAGCAACACAAGAAGAACCAAACTCCATCAACGCCAGCGATTCCACATATGTTTGCGCTGAACGCGCAACTTGCCAACATATTGGCCGAGGGTTTGGAGGAGCGATTTGCGCGTCACGAGAAAATGGCAGAAGTTGTGCAGAACTGGGCAAAGAGACACTTTGACATTTATCCCGAAGAAGGTTACTGGTCAAAAACACTTACCTGTATAAGAAATACACGCGGAATCTCGATCGGTGAGCTGATTAACAACCTAGCCAATAATTACAACCTTCGGATAGCGAATGGCTATGGCCCGATCAAGGAGAAAACATTTCGTATTGCCCATATGGGAGACACTCAGCTTGACGAAATTGAGGGCCTCCTAAAGGTGATTGAGACGATAGCTGAGCTGTAAGAAAGGAGGGAGAATGGAATTAAGGGTGCTTGTGTCAGATCCGTTGGCTGATGACTCTGTTGCAGCAATGCGACAGGCCGGCCTTACTGTTGATGTGAAGACGAATCTCTCACCAGATGAACTAGCCAAAGAGATCGCGGATTATGATGCGATTGTCATTCGCAGCGCAACCAAACTACGCGCTCCAATTATCGATAGCGCTAGCAATCTGCGGCTCATTGTCCGTGCCGGTGTTGGCATGGATAACATCGATGTAGAGTATGCAAGATCAAAATACATTGAGGTACGTAACACGCCGGCAGCAAGTTCAAGCTCCGTTGCAGAACTCGCCCTGGGTCACCTTCTTTCGCTAGCCCGGTACATTGGACGTGGCACAGTTTCCTTGAAGAACGGAAACTGGGAGAAGAAGACCCTGAAGGGCGTGGAAATTGAGGGAAAGACGCTTGGCATTATCGGGATCGGACGCATTGGACAATCGCTGGCCAAGAAGGCGAAGGCTTTGGACATGGAAGTAGTTGCGTTTGATAAGTTCATTAACGAGAGCCCTCTACCTGAAGCGGTGACAATGGTTTCATTTGACAGATTACTCAAGGAAAGCGATTTCATCTCCCTACATATTCCATTTGATCCCCAGGAAGGGGCAGTACTTGGAAGGGATGAATTTGCGCTGATGAAGAATTCTGTGAGGATTATCAACTGTGCTCGAGGAGGAGTGATCGATGAGGTGGCGTTGGCTGATGCGTTGGCATCGGGGCAAGTAGCTTGCGCGGCCCTTGATGTGTTCGCGACTGAGCCGCCAGACGTGAACGACGCGTTGTTTTCCCAACCGAACTTGTCCCTTACTCCACACATTGGAGCAGCCACTGTTGAGGCACAAGGGCGCGTAGGGAAAGAGGCGGCTGAGATCGTTATCAAATTCGCCAGATCCAATTAATGGGGGGGTTATGTCAGAGATAATTCCATTTCGTGGTATTCGCTACAATAAGGACAAGATCAACGATTTGGCCACGGTTGTAACACAACCATACGATCGAATCGATGGGCCAATGCAGAAGGCGTATTACGAGCGTAGCCCATATAACATCGTGCGCATCATAAAGGGCAAAGCGGCTCTGCGTGGTGATGTCTACACCGCCGCGGCTTCCTTTCTCTCGGATTGGCTAGATGATCGTATCCTGAAGCGTGACGGGACACCTTCGCTCTATGTCTATCACCAGGAATACACCTACGCCAATGAACGTTGTACTAGAAAAGGCTTTATCGCTTTGGGGAAGCTTGAGCCGGAACAGGTACACGCTCATGAGCGTACTCTGAAAGGGCCTAAAGAGGATCGACTGCAGCTGATGCGGGCCACAGAGGGAAATTTCGGTCAGATTTTCATGCTGTATTCCGATCCACAACGCGCAGCAGACAAACAGCTAGACGCGGCAATCAATGAGAAGCCACCCGTAATATTGGTGAAGGATGACTTCGGAAACCGACACAAGATATGGCAAGTCATGGATAAGACGGTGATTGATGAGGTCAAAGATGCTATAGCTGGCAAGGACCTGTACATCGCTGATGGGCATCATCGCTATGAAACTGCAGTTAATTTCATGCATGAGTGCAAAAAGCGGGGATGGAAACCAACCGCGCCAGAATCATTCGATTACCGCATGATGACTCTATTCAACATCGATGAGCCGGGAATGACGATCCGACCAATTCATCGACTGATCCACGGTCTACCTGATTTCGACCCACAGTTGTTTCTTGCAGAGCTGGAGAAGGATTTTGTTGTAAGGCGGTGCGCAACGCTAGCGGAAATGGAGACAGCGTTAAAGGCAGGACAAGACCTTCGCACTTTTGGGTGCTACACCGGCGGAATCTTCAGTACTCTCACTGTGCGTGATGAGAACTTGATCGATCGATTAGTCACTATTGAGCGATCGATGGATTGGAAACGCCTCGATGTCTCCATCTTGCACATCGCCATTCTGGAGAGACACCTCGGGATTGATGCTGCGGCGCTTGAGGAGGAGCGAAACATTACCTACAGTCATGATGTGCTAGATGCTGTAAGCAGGGTTGATCAAGGAGATGAGCAGATGTTGTTCTGCCTAAACCCGACGAGCCCCGATGAAGTACGACGGGTGGCAGATCATGGAGAGAAAATGCCTCAAAAATCAACTGACTTCTACCCCAAGCTTCTGACAGGTCTTGTTCTCAGCAGAATGGGAATACAGAAATAGGAGTAGCTATTTCTGATTATAGCAGTGATCTATCGCTGCTCAGCTTGCTCGCCAAGCCCCGGAATCCTTACTCGCTGTTCCAGCAATCGTAGTAGTTGCGATATGATGAAGATCAGTGCCAG
>JAUWOJ010000080.1 GCA_030612175.1 Candidatus Bipolaricaulota bacterium
GAGCCGCCCGAGTTCATTATCACTAGCGCGGTGTCTTGTTCCTGCGTACAAGCATAGTACAGGGCATAGCTGCTAGAAAAAGCGATGACCCCTATGCCGCTACTTAGCAGCATGATAAGCATGATTGCCAACAATCCTCGTTTCATGTTCTCCTCCTTCGTTGCTAATTGATTTCAGGGTACAACTACCTGCAGAAAGTATATCCTTTTTGTTGAATAGTTAAATAGTTGAAGAGGAAGAATATCGAATATCGAATATCGGATTGCGGATTTGAAAGCAGAGGAAGAATATCGAATATCGGATTGCGAATCTGAAAAATAGACTTCCGAAACGCGAATATCGGAATCTCGAAACTGCGACTCCGCGCTCATTATTACTACCTTACTAGGTTTACAATTCGAGATTCGCACTTCGACATTCGCAATCGTAGATCCGTTCTCATTTCCGTTTCTCCTTACTGCCCTACTAGGTTCCCAATCCGCAGTTCGAACTTCGCGATTCGAACTCTGCAATCCGCATTCCGCAATTCGCAATCGCCTCCACTTTGCGTTCTTAGCGAGAAGCCAATATGCCAGAAGGAGATTATTATTCCCTAGCCGTTTTCCATTCTTCCTTTCAGCATTTCTGCCAGGTATTGTCCTGTATAAGAACCAGGAGTGGTTGCTAGCTGTTCTGGCGTTCCGGTACCGATCACTTCTCCGCCCGCGTCCCCGCCTTCCGGGCCAAGATCAATGATCCAATCAGCTGTCTTGATTACGTCCAGATTATGCTCAATTACTACCGCGGTATTCCCGCCATCAACTAGACGGTGCAGAACCTCCAGCAGTCTTCTTACATCGGCCGCGTGTAACCCAGTAGTTGGCTCGTCGAGAATATATAGTGTTCTGCCGCTTGATTGGCGAGCTAGCTCTCTGGCTAGTTTGATCCGCTGTGCTTCCCCCCCAGAAAGCTCGGGCGCTGGTTGCCCAAGCTTGATATAAGTAAGTCCCACATCGTACAAGGTTTGAAGCTTATGGCAAATACGCGGAATGTTGGAAAAGAAAGTGAGCGCTTCCTCTACTGACATGGCAAGGACATCGGCAATTGATTTGCGCTTGTAATGGACGTGTAGTGTTTCTCGATTGTAGCGTGTTCCCTTACACACTTCGCATTGGACATAGATATCCGGTAGGAAGTGCATTTCAATCTTCTCTTTCCCTTGGCCTTGACAGGCTTCGCAGCGACCCCCTTTCACATTGAAACTGAATCGTCCCGAGGCATACCCACGCATCCTGGCTTCTGGGGTACGCGCAAACAGGGCGCGGATGTCATCGAACACCTTGGTGTAAGTTGCCGCATTAGACCTGGGGGTGCGGCCGATTGGTAACTGATCTATCTCGATTGCCTTGTCTATGTATTTGATCCCCAGAATATCGTCATGTTTCCCGGGTCGCTGTGTTGCCCGGTGTAGGCGATGGGTAATTCCACGGTAGAGCACATCCTCAACAAGTGAGCTCTTACCCGAGCCAGAAACTCCGGTAACGCAGATGAACAAACCCAAGGGAAAGCTAACACTGATGTGTTTAAGATTGTGGGCAGCAGCTCCCCTTACCTGTAGGAGCTTTTCTGTTGATCGACGTCGTTCTGGCGGCACTGGGATGGAAAGGGTTCCGGATAGATACTTACCGGTG
Source organism: Candidatus Bipolaricaulota bacterium (assembly GCA_030612175.1). GTDB lineage: Bacteria > Bipolaricaulota > Bipolaricaulia > UBA7950 > UBA9294 > JAUVYF01. The sequence goes on from JAUWOJ010000080.1 coordinate 1,671, forward strand.
ACAGAGCGGGGGCAAGCGATGATTTCCTTCGGAGGGCCAGAGATGACGACCCTACCTCCATGTTCTCCAGCTCCGGGGCCAAGATCGACGATCCAATCGCTTTCTCGCATTGTTTCCTCATCATGCTCAACTACAATTACTGTATTCCCCAGGTCTCGTAATCGTTTGAGCGTCTGCAGGAGGCGCCGGTTATCGCGCTGGTGTAAGCCAATCGATGGCTCGTCAAGCACATAGAGCACACCGGTTAGTTGATTGCCTATCTGACTAGCGAGCCGAATTCGCTGTGCTTCTCCGCCAGCAAGGGTACCGGCACGGCGACTTAGCGTAAGATAATCCAAGCCAACAGCCACCATGAATCCAAGGCGAGCTCTGATTTCCTTTAAGATCTGAGACGCGATCATCTGTTCTCGTTGCGGAAGAGATAGCTGTTCAAAGAAAGTAAGCGCGCTGCGGATGGAAAGAGAGGTTGCCTGGTCAATATTCAAACCATCTATTGTTACGGCCAGAATCTCGGGTCTTAGCTTTGCTCCATCGCACGTTGGACATGACAATGTTGCCGTGTATTGTTCCAGTTTGGCGCGCCATTCATCTGAGGTGGTATCTCGATACCAACGTTCAAGCGTGGGGATGACTCCACGGAAGGCGCGTGTGTATGCGCGTGTGTGTCCAGTTGTTGATGTGTAGCGAAACTTAATCCGTTTGCCTTGGGTTCCGTACAAGATCAACCCGAGCTTCTCTTCCGGAAGTCTACCTAGTAAGCTATGCGCGTCAATAGCGAATACTTCGCATAGAGCGGACATCTCCGCGACAAACCAGCGACTCTTAGAATTGGCCCAGGGCAGTAATCCACCATCGAACAAACTGCGGCTCGGGTCTACAACAAGATCGGGATCAATCTCCTTGTGATAACCAAGCCCATCACACTTTGGGCACGCACCATATGGATTGTTGAATGAGAACATGCGCGGTGAGAGTTCCTCATAGCTTATTCCGCAGTGAATACAGGCATAATGCTCGCTGTATAGATACTCTTTTCCGCCCTCAGCAACTACAATCAGTATTCCTTCGCCATGCTTGAGGGCTGTTTCCACTGAGTCAGCAATGCGCGCGCGTCTGTCTGGCTTAATAGTGATACGATCAACGACAATTTCGATAGTATGTTTTTTCTGCTTAACCAAATCTATCTCTTCGTACAGTGTGCGTGCTACTCCATCGACGCGCACACGCGTGAATCCTTGTTGGCGGATCTCCTCAAAAGAGCCCTTGTACTCTCCTCGGCGGCCACGCACAATTGGGGCCAAGATTTGCGCCCTTGTCCCATCGTTGAGGCTCATAATCATATCTATGATTTGTTCGGCGGATTGCTTAGTGATCGATCGACCACAGTTCGGGCAATGTGGATGGCCAATGCGAGCATACAGGAGGCGTAGATAATCGTAGATTTCTGTAACCGTTCCCACAGTGGAGCGCGGGTTATGGCTACGAGATTTTTGGTCAATGGAAATCGCTGGTGACAATCCTTCTATGGAATCAACCTTTGGCTTTTCTACTTGACCAAGAAATTGCCGAGCGTAGGCTGATAGGGATTCCACGTATCGCCGTCGGCCTTCAGCATAGATTGTGTCAAACGCAAGCGAGCTCTTCCCCGAACCGGAAATCCCCGTTATCACCACAAGCTGGTTACGTGGGATTTCAACATCGATACCTTTTAGGTTATGCTCTCGCGCGCCCTTCACGTGCAGCACATTCATCGTCCTTCTCTCAACTCCTTTATCTGGTCGCGTAATTTGGCTGCCCTCTCAAATTCTAGCCGGCTTGCTGCTTCGGTCATCTGGTTCCGAAGATCACTGATTGTGGTAGTAATCTCTTTTTGCGAAAGGCGGTCGACATTTCGTATTTCGGGATAATGAATGTCGCGCGACCTCCTCATCAGTTGAACGATATCAGTAACGTCGCGTTCGATTGTCTTTGGGGTAATATTATGTTCTCTGTTGTACGCAGCTTGGATGAGGCGGCGGCGATTGGTTTCGTCAACTGCGTAACGAATAGAGTCAGTGATGACGTCCGCGTATAGAATCACTTTTCCATGCACATTTCTTGCTGCCCTTCCGATGGTTTGGATAAGCGAGGTTCCAGATCGCAGAAATCCTTCTTTGTCCGCGTCAAGGATTGCCACCAGCGCCACTTCGGGAAGGTCCAATCCTTCGCGTAATAGGTTAATCCCCACCAGTACATCAAACTTTCCCAGTCGCAGATCGCGCAGTATTTCTATCCTGTCCAAAGTATTGATCTCGGAGTGTAGGTAGCGAGCCTTAACGCCTAGATCGACCAGGTACTCAGTAAGATCCTCAGACATGCGCTTGGTAAGAGTGGTGACGAGAACACGCTCGTCTTGCGCAGTTACGGTGTGGATTTCGTTAAGCAAGTGATCCACCTGTCCGGATACAGGCTGGATCTGAAGTTCTGGATCGACGAGGCCAGTTGGCCGGATGATTTGCTCTACTACGCGTTCGCTACAACTTCGTTCATAAGGACCAGGAGTAGCAGAGGCAAAGATTACCTGATTAGATCGAGATTCAAATTCACTAAACATGAGTGGCCGGTTGTCTAGAGCAGAAGGAAGGCGAAACCCATACTTGACCAGGGTTTCCTTGCGTGACCGGTCGCCTCGATACATGCCCCGGAGTTGAGGGATTGTCTGATGAGACTCGTCAATCACTATCAAGGAATCCTCTGGAAAGTAGTCAAGCAGCGCCGCCGGTGGCTCGCCAGCGTCGCGGCCATCAAGGTAACGTGAGTAATTCTCGATTCCTGAGCAGTACCCCATCTCCTGCATCATTTCCAGATCGTAGTGGGCGCGCTGCTCCAGTCGTTGTGCTTCAAGGAGCTTCCCTTCTTCACGGAGTTGGCCGAGCCGTTCTTCAAG
>JAUWOJ010000090.1 GCA_030612175.1 Candidatus Bipolaricaulota bacterium
GGCTCAACCGTGGAAACATCTCCTGACATGATGGCGGTCTATACAACCCCTATCATCAACGACCCTGATGTGGTTGCGAGCCAGTATCATCCAACCTCATACGGCGCGTACTACGCGACCCACTTCTACTATGATCGGAAGGTGATAGAGCTGGTGGATGAAGCGCGTTTGATCTCTGATTGGGAGGAACGAGAAAAGCTATACGAGCAGATCCAAAGGATGGTGCTGGAGGACGCAACGGAGGTCTTCGGCATGCTCTACAGCAGGACGTGGGCGTTCAGGGATTACGTAAAGGGGTTCCGATTTAGCCCAGTGCGTTTTACCTCTGAGATCGACATGTATTGGCTGTACATAGAGGAGTAGTTCTCTCAACATACCCATCCCCCACTCAGTGAAGCGGGGGATGGGCTTTTATTGTGTGGGGTGAGTGAAGGGCGACTGAATAATAATGTTGCATTATCTTACAAAGCGGCTATTCCTGTTGATATTCACGCTCTTGGGCTTATCCGTTGTGATTTTTCTGGTATCACATATTGCGCCTGGAGATCCAGCTCGCCTTGCGGCCGGTCCGTTCGCAACAGAGGAGATGGTTGAGCATCTAAAGGAGAAATGGGGCTTAAACAAGTCGTTACCGGAGCAATATGGAATATTCCTTCTCCAAGTCTTGAAGGGAGATTTAGGGCGATCGATTCGTACCCGTCGATCTGTACGGGAAGATCTCGCTAGGTTCTTTCCGGCTACATTAGAACTGGTCCTTGTCTCTTTGAGTTTCGCTGTCCTAACTGGTATCTTGCTTGGTGTTCTCTCTGCTGTTCACCAGAACCGGTTGATAGATCATCTCAGCCGTCTTGTCTCTATTTCGGGCTTGGGGTTACCTGCATTTTGGCTTGCGCTGATGCTACAACTTCTCTTTGTCCTTGAGCTGGATTTACTTCCAGGAGGAGGCCGCATTGATATGATTCTACCCAGGCCTACATCAATTACGCGGCTGTTCTTGATTGATAGCCTTCTCACAGGCAATTGGGTTGCATTTAAGAGTGCGTTGCGACATATCATCCTGCCTGCCCTTTCTTTATCTTTTCCGGCATTGGCGTCGATCATTCGGATCAGCCGTGCGGATGTGCTTGATACGTTAAGGCAAGACTTCGTCACCACTGCCAGGGCTAAAGGATTAGTGGAAAAACTGGTGATTTGGAAACATGTTCTCAAGAACTCATTGATCTCCACTGTGACGATGATCGGACTGCGCTTTGGCTGGATGCTAGGCGGAACGATTCTAGTTGAAACTGTATTTGACTGGCCTGGGGTTGGTCTGTACGCAGTAACATCCGCAACACATTCGGATTTTCAGCCTATCATGGGCACAGCGTTGCTAATTGGCCTTTCATTTGCAATCGCTAACCTGATCGTGGATTTATCTTATAGTTTCTTGGATCCTAGGATAGGATATGAATAGAGCCTCCGTTCGCTCGAAATCTTGTTGTGCTCCCGGTGAGCGCTGATGAGATTCTTAAGTGCAAAAATTGAGATCTTGAAGGTTCGGGCACACGATGCAAAGAGAACTGTTCGCACCTTCTTCAGAAACCCCTTGTCAGTTATTGGGTTGATTGTCGTCTGTGGATTCTTCATTTTGGGGTTTATCGCACCTTACATCACGCCGTATCCGGATGATGTGACTGGAGCAATACACACAAAACAGCGGCTGCAAGCACCCAGCAGAGAACACCTCTTCGGTACTGACGATGTGGGGCGAGACGTGTATAGCAGGGTGATATATGGGACCCGTATCTCGCTACAGATCGCTCTTGTAATCGTTGGTGTTGCAACATGTATTGGAGTACCTTTGGGGCTAATGGCCGGTTGTTCGGGTGGCGTGATCGAGGAAGTGATCATGCGATTCACGGACATCTTTCTTGCCGTGCCGGGAATTGTTCTCGCTGTTACCATCGTATCTGCCCTGGGCCCCGGAATAATCAATGTCATGGTTGCGCTCTCCATTGTTTGGTGGCCGGGTTACGTCAGATTGGTCCGCGGGAAGGCAAAAGCACTTCGTGAAGAGGTTTTTGTGGAGGCATCCACGGCCATCGGTTCAAGTAGAGCAAGGATCATGTTTAGACACATCCTTCCCAATTGTTTCTCAATAATTGTGGTCAAGATGTCCATGGATATGGGTATGGCCATTCTCAGCGCTGCAGGATTGGGGTTTATTGGAATAGGTGCTCAACCTCCCAGTCCGGAATGGGGAGCAATGATAAGTGGGGGCAGATGGTATCTTCCGACATGGTGGTGGTATGCCGTGTTCCCTGGTCTGGCGATTTGGCTTACCGTATTGGGGTTTAACTTATTGGGGGATGGCTTAAGAGATGTTTTGGATCCCAAACAAAGAGGACGCTACTAGCAGTAACTTAAGAAGTTGTGCGTGTATGTGGGTCATACACTCTAAGGAGGCAAGGTGAATCCGACAAAAATAGGGACTGTTACGATTGGTCAAACACCCAGGGATGATGTACTGGTTGAAATGAAGTCACTTATTTCTAGCGATATTGAGATCGTTGAAAAGGGGGCGTTGGATAGACTTACTGTTGGAGACATTTCGGGCCTAAGACCAACAGAAGATGATGAGATCCTGATAACCCGGATGTCAAATGGGACCGAGTTGACAGTCAGTAGAGATCGCATCTTGCCCAGGATGCAACATGCAATCTCTGAGCTTGACAGAGATAAAAATGTGGCCCTAATTACACTCCTCTGCTCGGGAGTCTTCCCAGCGTTTGAGTGTAGCAAGCCGCTTATTACGCCATTTAGGCTTTTCTGGGGAGCCCTCTCCTCCATATCTATTAAGGGAAGTCTGGGAATGATGCTGCCCTCAAGGGAACAAGTAAAGACTGCAGTAGAAACCTTTGAGGGATTGGGCTGCAAAGTGGTTGGAGTAGGGGCTTCTCCGTATGGAAGACAAGAAGAAATAGTAAAGGCTGCCAAGGAGCTAAAAGACGGGGTCGATCTAGTGTTCATGAATTGCTTTGGTTACAATCTGGAAATGAAGCGCATCGTAAGACAGATCATAGGAAAGCCAGTTATTCTTGCTCGGTCTTTGCTGGCAAGAACATTAGACGATCTCTTGCACTGATGCTGTGAATAGGTGTACGCCGCGCGATTGACATTAACAATCGTCACATATTGCTTCTTGAATAGGTGGTTAAGAAAACCACTTCAATCTGTGGAGGTGGGTTGTGTTAGAACATGGGAACGTTATACAAGCTGCGTATGACAAAGGGCGAGACTATGAAGGAAGAGCCACGGATTGCTGTCAATGCGTGATAGCGGCAATACAGGATGCGATCGATCGCAAGAATAATGACATACTGAGGGCAGGCAGTGCGCTTGCGGGTGGCTTGGCGTTCACTGGACAAGGGACGTGCGGTGCATTGGTAGGGGCGGTTATGGTCATCGGGCAGCTCTACGGTAGAACGCGAGAAGAGCTGGATAAAGACGCAACAAACGAAATCGGAGAAATTGACTGGGTAAGCGCAGGCAAGGGCTGGGAGTTGGCTTACGAGCTATTTGAATGGTTCAGGGCTGAATATGGAAGTATTATCTGTTCGGATATCAAGAAGAAGTTATTTGGTCACAATTATGAAGAGTACATTAGACCAAACAGTCCGGCTCGTTACGCCTTGTCTAAGAAATCAGCAGGATACAAGCGAGGAATATGCCCAGAGGTTGTTGGAAAAGCCGGGCAGTGGGCAACAGAGATTATACTAAGAAAGGGTATTCCCGA
>JAUWOJ010000065.1 GCA_030612175.1 Candidatus Bipolaricaulota bacterium
GAGCGGGTATACAGCGTGGATGTAGGCAAAGGCCAACTCGACTGGCAGCTGCGACGCAACCCTCGCGTTGTAGTGCGGGAGGGGATAAACGCACGCTACTTGACCTTCGAGGACATTTCCGAGCAGGTTGATCTTGTAACAATCGATGTTTCATTCATTTCACTGCGCCTTATCCTTCCGCCACTTCAGGAAATCGTGAACGGTAATGGTGAATTAATCACGTTGGTTAAGCCTCAGTTTGAGGCAGGAAAAAGCGAGGTAAGGAGAGGGGGTGTAGTAAGGGATCCGGCCGTTCATCTGGGGGTATTGGAGAAACTGCGGTTATTCGTTGAAGAGACAACGCCTTGGGAGGTTGTCTCTGCCATCTGTTCTCCACTTATTGGTCCAGCAGGAAACATGGAGTTCTTCTTTCACTTACGCAACAAGAACAGGCTCAGCGCTTCTGTCGATCTGGATGCGCTTGTTGAGAGGGCGCATAGCGACTTGGAGCGCAAGAAAGTGATTCCATCTGCGAATACCGATCAACCGTCATAGCTTCTCCGGTTGAGCGACATCTGCTTTCATATGTGGGTCACGATAGAATAGAATCAACGCTCCGGCTACTAAGGGAAGAAAGGCAGCCCCTGTCATCACGGGGAGAAGACCGTACAAATCTGCATATCTCCCAATCAAGACCAGAATCAATCCACTTACACCCCACGCAAACCCCATAACAAACCCGGAGACCAGGCCTGTGTTCCTGGGGAGGAGCTCTTGTGCTGCAACTACGCCAACTGGGGTTGAAGAGAAGATGAATAGACCTGCCATGGCCACGGAAACAAGCCCAAGGCTTGGCGGTCCGTATAGAAAGAGAAGGAAAAATGGCGTTGAGAGCACAGCACAAGCGAAGAAGACTACCTTACGACCGAAGCGGTCGGAGAGGTTCCCAGCTAGGAATCCGCCCATTGCGCCAGCAAAAAGATAAACAGTTATCGAAACCCCTCCGGCAAAAGGGGATCCACCACGCCCTGTTATGATAACCGCAAGGAAGTTCAAGAATGAGACAGTAGCCATGGATCGGAAGACGATCGCTAACCAAAGAATGATCAGCTGACGAGGAATAGCACGCAAGCTGGTCGTAGTTGAAGTTTGTGTCACCGGTTTTGGCAGGTGGCGACGAAGAAAAAGCGTGAATACTGCAAGCGACAAGAGACCAGGGATCAGCAACCAGGGGCTGCTTGTCAGGCCAAACGCTGCAGCAAGGACCACAATAAACAATGGCGTAATCGCGCCACCCATTGTTCCTCCGGCAGAGAAGAACGCCATTCTTAGTCCTCGGTTAGCCGCATTTCCGCCGGCGACAAGCATGGCGGCCGCGGGGTGAAAAAGAGCGGTTCCCAGACCGGCCACAGCCATCAAGACCAGTAGTTGTGTAAAGCTAACTGCTCTACCGATCATGCTCATGGCGCAGATAGTAAGAAATGGTCCAATCACTACCAATGACAGGTGACGCTGGGTTCGATCTAGGACGTAGCCAAGCGCTGGCTGGGTAAATGCGCTAAACACGATGTGAAGTGTTCCTGCTAGCCCAGCCATGGCAAGCGATAGGTCTAGGCGGTTAATGAGAAGCGGAAGTAGCGGGGCGAAGAAACTGCCATACCCATCGTTCAGTAGATGTCCAAAGGAAAGAAGCGTGATTCGTGTCCACGCTGGGCTGGGTACTTTTGACTTCATGAATCAAAATCATACATCCGCCAGCTATCACAGGCAAGCTCGATCCAACTGGAATAGACATTGTAAATCGGCTAGAGTGAGCAGAATCTCAGTTGGTCAGGAATTGACGTGAGAAAAATCTTCATTAGTCTTTTTATTTCAGTTGCTGTTGCCATGATTGGCGTGGGTATCATTGCCCCCATCCTCCCTCTTTATGCTAAGACATTCGCCGCGAGTGGAACCTCAATCGGCATTGTCTTTGCCGCTTTTTCTCTATCCCGTGCTTTGCTTGGTCCATTTCTAGGTAGGGTTTCTGACCGGATTGGGAGGAAACGCATGCTCATCTTTGGGTTGGCCGGTTATGCCGCCGTTTCCATTCTGTATGTGGCGGCGAACAGCTTGTGGCAGCTTGGTCTCTTTCGCCTACTTCAGGGCGCTGCTTCTGTGATGATCACTCCAATAGCTCAGGCATATATTGGCGACATCACCCCAAGTGGCAAGGAGGGACGATATATGAATCTTTTTTACTCGTCAATGTTCCTAGGAATGGCTCTGGGACCCCTGCTGGGTGGAGAACTAAGCAAGCTATGGTCGTATCAGATGGCTTTCTACGTGATGGGGGCCCTTAGCCTGGTTGCTCTTATCCTGATTACGGCAACTCTGCCAGCGGATGATTCTAAGAGCAAACACCACCGCAAGCCGGCGACTGATATTGTTCCTGTTCGCGAAGTAATAAAAAACGATGCGGTAAAGGCGATCTGTGTTTACATGGCCTCACGGGGTTTCTGGCGTCAAGGATTCAACACCTTTTACCCGCTATTTGCCGCAGCCACAAGTGGGCTAGGTGAAGGAAGTGTAGGGATAATCCTCTCTGTGTACATGCTTGGGGGAGGCCTTCTCCAAATTCCGTTTGGTTTCTTGGCCGATCGCTACCCTAAATTCCCACAGATCATCATTGGCAGCACTCTTGCTCCACTGTTGCTCCTTCTAGTTCCGTTTGTTCACAGTGTGTGGGGCGTAGCTCTCATTATGTTTGGCATAGGAGGACTTTCCGCTCTATCTCGGGCGTCCATACTGGTAATCCGCACCGAATTAGGACGCAAATATGGGATGGGGACAATGACCGGCTTGTATGGAGGGGCGTTCGCCGTTGGACAGATGCTAGGGCCAGTAATGTGTGGAGTAATCGTTGACCTAGTCGGATTGCGAGCAGTGTTTCCCTTTGGAAGCGCAGTTGGACTTCTAGGAACAGGCTTTGTGATTAGTCGATTTCGGCGGTGGAAGAATACTTGCAGCGCCTCGGGAATAGATGTTGCGCAACGCATGTTCACAAGTTAAGCTTGACTGCTGCCTTCGTGATTGCTATGATAGATTGTGATCTCACAATGTTGATGAGAAATCTGGTTTCCTTGCCGCTTCTGATCTATATTATGTAGCCTCAGTGATGGGGCTGTTCTGTCTATCTGTATGCATACCAACCGTGTTCTTAAAGTATGCATGATGGCTGTTCTCTGAAAGAGAGGTAGTAATGGTAGGATATGAAGAACTAGTAAAGGACCCAATTGCCCGAGAGAAGGAAGTCCTCGCTTTATGGCAGCAGCAAGACACGTTTACCAAGTGTCTGGAACAGACAAAGGGTAGACAGCGCTACGTTTTCTATGAAGGACCACCAACTGCAAATGGCAAGCCTCACTTTGGTCATCTAATGCCACGTGTGTACAAAGATCTTTTCCCTCGTTACAAGACGATGAAAGGCTATTATGTTGCTCGCAAGGGAGGATGGGATACACACGGGCTTCCAGTGGAGCTTGAAGTAGAGAAAGAAATAGGCGTAAACAGTAAATCAGAGATCGAGGCTTATGGCGTAGAACGCTTTGTTAAACGATGCAAGGAATCCGTATGGCGATACAAAGCTGATTGGGAGAGGATGATTGAACGGATGGGTTTCTGGATTGACGAGAAGAATGCTTATGTCACCTATACTGACGATTACATTGAATCTGTCTGGTGGGAATTGGCCCAGATGTTTGACCGGGACTTACTCTACCAAGGGCACAAGGTTCTTCCATTTTGCACACGATGTGGCACTGGCCTTTCTTCTCACGAGGTTGCGCAAGGCTACAAAAAAGTGAAGGATCCATCCATTTCAGTGAGGATGTTGATCAACGGTGATGAGAAATGTTGCTACAAACAGGAACTTCCCGGAAGGACAGCACTTCTCACCTGGACGACAACTCCATGGACTATGCCGGCAAATGTGGCGCTAGCCGTGGCTCCCCGCGCAACCTACGCTGAAGTGGAGCAGAACGGGGAACGGTTGATCCTGGCCAAAGCCCTGCTTGGGCAGGCGCTAAAAGGAGACTACAAGGTAGTTCGTCAGTTTTTGGGAAAGGAGCTGGTGGGACTGCGTTATGAGCCACCTTATTTGCTAGTTGATGATGCAGGAGCTTACTCGGTACACGCGGCGGAGTTTGTGAATATGAAAGAAGGAACAGGAATTGTGCATATCGCGCCTGCCTTTGGCGAGGATGACTATCAACTTGCGCAAGAAGAAGGGCTTCCGTTTTTCCAGCCGGTCAATCTCAGCGGGGAGTTCACCAAGGAATTCCCGCTTTGCTCGGGAGCTTCCGTTAAGGAGGCCGACCCCCTGCTTATTGACGATCTTACGAAGCGTAATCTACTGTACCGATCTGTGCTCTATGAACACGAGTATCCATTTTGCTGGCGTTGCGAGACACCTCTTCTTTACTACGCCATGGATTCCTGGTACATCAAGACAACGGCTGTTAAGGATCAGCTAAACACAAATAACCGCCAACTCAACTCGTATCCTGCCCGTGTCGGATCCGGTCGACTTGGTGATTTCCTTGCCAATCTTAAGGACTGGGCCCTTTCCCGCGACCGCTATTGGGGGACTCCGCTTAACCTATGGATTTGTGAAAGCTGCGGCAAAGTGATCGCTGTAGCTAGCCGCGCCCAGTTGGTGGAACTTGCGGTGGACAAGAAGCTTGCCAGTACGGTTGAGTTTCATCGTCCATACATTGATCGTGTTGAGCTTGTGTGTGGGGAATGTGGCAACAAAATGCGGCGTGTGCCAAACGTGATTGATGCCTGGTTCGATTCAGGGAGCATGCACACAGCGCAATGGCACTATCCGTTCGAGAACACAGATGAATTCAAAAACAGCTTCCCTGCCGATTTCATATGTGAAGCAGTGGACCAAACTCGCGGTTGGTTCTACACGCTACTTGCAACTAGCACTATCATCCATGGAGAAGCCCCGTTTAGGAATTGCATTGCAACCGGTTTTGGCTTAGATGAATCCGGTCTTAAGATGAGTAAGAGCAAAGGCAACGTTGTTGATCCATGGGAGCTAATTGATGTATATGGGGCTGATTGCCTTCGCTGGTACCTGTATTCATCAAGTGCTCCCTGGAAGTCGAAGCGATTGGGCGAAGCCAATGTCAAGGAATCACTGTACCGCTTTTTGGATACGCTATGCAACACATACAATTTCTTCGCCCTCTACGCGTCAATTGATTCTTTTGATCCGCTGAACAATCAGGCGACAAAGCAGCAGCATAATGTACTTGATAAGTGGATTTTGTCTCGCCTGTCGTCGACAGTGAATAAAGTAACAACAGGCTTGGATAATTACGACGTAGTTAGCGCCACAGAAGCGATCGAATCCCTCATCGAGGAGGTATCCAATTGGTATATTCGATCATCGCGTAGACGATTCTGGAAAGGAGGGATGGAAGGGGACAAGATTGCCGCTTACACAACTCTATACCGAGTGCTAATCAGCCTGGTAAGAATTCTTGCTCCGTTTGTGCCATTCATCACAGAGGCAATCTATCAGCGGCTCCGTACGGTGGGTGATCCTGAAAGCGTACACCTTTGTTCCTATCCAGACAGTGAAGACGGACAAGTCGATCATGACCTTGAGCTGGCAATGGCTGCTGCTCGTCAGGTGGTTTCCCTTGGCCACCAGGCACGAAATCGAGCGCGCATAAAAGTTCGCCAACCCCTCCACAGGATTTTGGTTGAGACCAATCTTCCATTGGGCGAAGAAATCTGTTGGCTGATTGAGAAGGAACTGAATGTGGGCACGATAGAGCAAGTCCCAACAGTGGAAGCATACCTAGAGAAAACGCCCAACCCAAACTTCCGTACACTCGGGCCACGCCTTGGAGCGAAGGCGCAAATGGCAGCAGCTTGGCTCAAGACACAGTCTCCCGAAAGCCTGGTCAAGGCATTTGACGCGGGAACTAGTATTGACGCGCAGATAAACGGTGAAGATATAGAGATAAGAGAAGAAGATGTATCGTTCGAAGCCGTTCCACCTAAGGGGTTCCTGCTTGCCGAAGACGGTGAAGCGCGCCTTCTTGTTGATGCCAACCTAAGTGACAAGCTGCGAGAACAGGGCCTCATGCG
>JAUWOJ010000074.1 GCA_030612175.1 Candidatus Bipolaricaulota bacterium
CTCCTTTCCTTGGCGCTTGGTTAGGATTTATTGGAGGTGCTGCTGCTGGAGGAATCACCTTCGCAGTTGCGTTTACAGCGGCTATTCCCACTGTCACAATCCCGGATGGTTACTGGGGCCGCCTTAACTACCCCCAGGCAGTTGGGGTGGGGTTTCTCGCCGGGGCATTCTGGATAGGGCTCGCCGGCATTCCGATAGGAGCAATAGTGGTACCGATTATCGTAGCATATGTGCGCCCTAAGCCGCCTGACTCGCTTGTTTGAATCATATGCACAGACCAATCACAAACAGAGCCAGTTTGACATGTATACCCTTACATTTCTATGATAAGAGCACTATGAAAAAGACGCGTGTGATGGTTTGTATCCTGATGGTGGCCCTGATCCCCAGCCTATCAGTCGTTGGCAACGATCTTCCTTCAAACAAACCGGAGCAGATACGCACGGGAATGACGATCTGTGGTGCGCTTCTTGGGCTTGGAATCGCAATTCCTGCGGCGCTTGACCTGATTCCATCTGACACGCCTCTATCCGATTGCCTCCTCCTCGTTGTCCCAGTTGCTGCTGTGACAATTACCACTATCTTATTCGCCAGTCGCTGGATCGCTGAGGTTACCTTATCACTCAAGCCTTCCCTTCCCTCTTCGCCTTTTCTTGGTGCGGCATTGGGTCTTGTCGGTGGTGCTTTTGCGGGAGCAATCAGTTTTGGGCTTGGAGTGTCGCTCGCCATCCCAATTGTCACAGTCCCGGATGGTTACTGGGGCCGCTTTAACTACCCCCAGGCAGTTGGGATGGGATTTCTTGCCGGAGCGCTGTGGGGAGGAATATTCGGCATCCCGGCCGGGGTGCTTACAGTGCCAATTATCTCACTATACATGGGCTTCTAGAGCGGTTCCATGTCATGACACAAAGGCGCTAAGTCTGTGTGCTCTCCGGCAGAATACTACTTAACCGCTGAGGGCACGCAGGAAAACACCCTCTTCATTCTTTTGGCTCTTTCGCAAGATGGCTGATGGAAGAAGAGGTTGTAACATGGGGATCCTTGGATCGGCTGTGTATCCCTGATCAGTGAACGTTATCTTGTCCCCGTACTAAATGATCTTCTAACCCAATACCCTTGTGATCCATGGCTTCCACAATGATAACGGGAGCCTGCCCCGTGGAATGGTTCAGATCTCCTATTCCATAGGGTGAGTTCGTCAATCACGTGGTGGCGAAACTCCTTGAGAAATTACTAATCGAGTTTACCAAGAGCCGACCAAGAAACACGAACGATCAGGCCTTGTCACTTCCTCTCGGAATCCTTGCCTAGGTGCCAGCACTGAAACTTCACTAGTCTTGTTGTCGGTCATTTCATTTTCTCCTCTCCACCTTCTACCGTAATATTACCGTGGTCAGGTGTCTCACTCATATTGACACAGAGGGGGAAGCGAAAGCCTGGCTTTAATTGACGCTTGACCTCACAATGACGATTGGCTAGTGTAGAGAGGAGGATGAAATGATGAAGCGGAGACCCCTTTTTATCGGTCTTGGTGTGATGGTTGTTCTGGTTGCCGGAGCCCTGGCAGTGTACTTCCTAACCGACATCGGAATAGCGCCGCCTGTAGATACGGTTTCCGTTCAGCTATCCACATCCTTGGACGCGCGATCGGTAGGAATCGTTATCGCGGAAGAGAAGGGATTCTTCCGCACGAATCTCCTTACGGTAAGCTGTGAACCTGGCAGCGGTCGTATCGATCCCGTTCGTTCCGTCGGGTCGGGCATACACACGTTTGGCTTTGCCGGCGCCAAGGAGATCATTGTCGCCCGATCGCGTGGCCTGCCCATTGTTGCCGTGGCTGCCCTCCTTCAATACTCCGATGAAGCCCCCGCGATTGCTTCCTATGCGCAAGTACTCTTCACGACGGATAAGATGGTTTCGGAGTTTCCAGAACGAGTTAAGCTGTTCCTGCATGCTCTCTTGCGCGGATGGCAAGATGTCATCGATGATCCCGAGAAGGCGATTTCCACGCTCGTTTCGCAGAACAAAGGGCTCGATCAACAGCACGAGATCGTAACATTACGGGCGCTCATCCCTTCACTCACAGCCGATATCAACGGGAGAATCGGGTGGATGGAATACGCGCCATGGAAAGCGCTCTATGAGGAATTGGAAGCCAACGGCCTCCTGGATGATCAGTTTGATCCTTCCGAGGCTTATACCACAAGGTTCGTCGACGAGATCTACAGACGCGATTAGCGCATAAATCGCGCTACCTCGAGCTCTTCTCCTGGGGAAATCGTGCCGGTGAAGGTACTAACCTCTCCATCCACGATCAGTCTTACTGTCCAGGTTGTTTCGCCTTGCGTGCGGCAGGACTCGTAGTAGTCAATGAACACTAGGTACTGTCCGGAAGGTGCCTCTGCATATGGCCAGTAGATATTCTCGGGCCCACCGCTTGAGATCGGGCTACACCAGTCGTCCCAGTCCGCCTCCCCTCCACTCTCGGAAGAGGCATTCCACCAACAGATATCCTCACCTGCTGGATCGATGACATGAAGGTCAAGGTCGGCTGTATTCTCCCACGTGAGAGTCGCCTGCACATCACCGGTTCCGAGAAGTTCAAGAGGGAGGATAAAGCTCGTCTCTGGCAAATGAGCAGCAGGATTCGTCAGATGGGGGAACTCTGACCGCGCCATGATATCAACACCTGCTTTGCGAAGGAGCCAGGGCGCGAGCCCACCAATCATAGTATCGTATATACGATAATCATCGGTGATGTTCCAGATCGCGTTCTGCGCGTATGGACTATCCCAGACCTCTTTTGCATCGATCTCGTCGAGGAGGCTCAGTAGCTGTTGCGCCTCATCACATGACCACTCCGTAAGCGAAGGCGCAATATCCAAGTATGTACCAGCGCTGGGCGCGGACAGCCGCCAATCGAGACAAAATGTCCACATACCTTCACTTCTCACTTCCTGGTTCGCCAAGAGATACACGTCAAGATCCCGACTGATGACCATGTTCTGATCTTCGGAGGTCTTGGTGAGCAGAACATCACCCTTTCGTACTTCGAGAATGTAGTCCTGAGTATTAGAACCATTAGAGAGAACGCTTACCCGATTCCCGAAGTAGCCGCCCCGACTGATAAGGGTAATAAGACCGAGCTTGACACCCTGTTCCAGTAGAATCGATTGTTGCGCGGATGCACTGGAAAACAGAACTCCGCCCACTAAGACAAAAATCAACAAAACCTTTAGCTTGAGCAATAGCCCTCCTTTTTCTTCGGTCCCTCGCGCTTAAGGCAAGGTAACCCAGAGAAAGACTCACCAGCTTAGCCTCTCGCAAAGACGCCAAGAACGCCAAGAAACCCTTTACTTACTGTTTCATAATCTACGATTCTCTTTCTTCTCTC
Source organism: Candidatus Bipolaricaulota bacterium (assembly GCA_030612175.1). Classification (GTDB taxonomy): domain Bacteria; phylum Bipolaricaulota; class Bipolaricaulia; order UBA7950; family UBA9294; genus JAUVYF01. The sequence continues at coordinate 3,395 of JAUWOJ010000074.1, forward strand.
TGTGGTAGAATACTGCTTAACCGCGAAGGACGCAAAGTACACCCTCTTTTCTTCTTCTCTACAATCATATTATGGTTTTCTATGTAAACAAAGAATATGCCTTCCTCCGCGATCTCTGCGATCTTGGCGCCTTGAGTGAGTGAAACGAACGGGCGAGAGAAAAGCTTGCCTGAAGTGTGAGGAGCCTTTTCTTCTACCAAATTCATCGAGCACATAACTATAGCCAATTGAATCGGCCAACTACTTGTTTGAGTATCTCTGAGAACTTCAGCCTAAAGAACGATACCGATCTCAGATGATAATTCCAATTTATGCGATCAGGACAGAACAGCCATAAGAATTGTACATCAATCTCAACTTCCCAGAACGGAAGCATGCTACTGAGGCTTCACAACGCGCAATCACTTGAAACTCTCCGCAAATCGCTCAAAGATCTCTCGCATCGCCTCGCCGGCTTGGCTATCCCTATCCTCCACTGCGCACTTCCCTTGTATCATCATCTTCGTCACTGTGTCGTCGTAGGGGATCTGGCCAAGTACTGCAAGCTTTCTGCGTTCGGCGAAGCCTTCGATCTGTGTTGAAATGGTAGCATTCAGGTCCGCCTTGTTGATTACTAGATAGGCAGGAACGCCAAAGTGTTCCACCACTCCAAGGATACGCTCAAGGTCGTGCAGGCCGGATAGGCTTGGCTCGGTAACGAGAATGACCGCGCTCACGCCACTGACAGAGGCAATCACTGGACACCCAATCCCCGGCGAACCATCACTCAGTAACGCTTGTAGTTTTGCCTCTTCCGCGAGTTCCATTGCCTTTTGTTTGACCATGGCAACAAGCTTTCCTGAGGTCTCTTCTCCAGGATAAAGCTCAGCGCCTGCAAGTGGGCCCAGGCGAGTTGTCGCGGTATACCAGCGGCCACAATCGACCAAAGAAAGAGTGATAGCATCACTCGGACATACGTATGCACATGCACCACACCCCTCACACATATAGGAATCAATATTGAACTGTTCGTCAATGGCGCGGAAGCGACAGACCTCGCGACACTTGCCGCACGCAATACACTTATCATTGTCTTTGATGGCGAGTTTGATCCCTTGGAATACCCCCTCTGACACGATCTGTGGTTCGAGGAGAAGGTGAAGGTTAGCAGCCTCAACATCGCAGTCGGCAAGGACTTTCTCTTGAGTTAAGACGGCGAATGCACCGGCGAGCGAGGTCTTCCCGGTTCCCCCTTTTCCGGACAGGAAGAGTATGTTCTTCATGATGTGGCCACCTTCTTCAGTGCTTCATACAGCACAATGAATCGGTCTTTCCACTCTGCTAGTTCTTTCACAAATGGAATTCCTCTTGAGTATAGAGAGGCGATCTCACGCGAAAAGGGTATCTTCAACACTATTGGAATTCCTTCTGCCGCGCAGTAGCGCTCTACTCGGTCGTCTCCGATTCCGTACCGATTTATAATCACCGCTACTGGAACAGCGAGCGAGCGAGCGACACCCACCGCTGCTCTGAGATCGTGGAGTCCAAATGGGGTCGACTCAGTCACCAACAGAGCGATATCAGCGCCGTGAATCGCCGCGATGGTGGGGCAACCGGTCCCCGGAGGTGCGTCAAGTATGGCCAGGTGATTCGGATCCAGTTCATCCTTAAGTTCATGGATGATTGGGGTTGCCATTACTTCTCCAATATTCAACACTCCGCGGGCAAACTGAAACCCATCTGCTTCTCCTGATTCTATGATTCCCAGTTCATGCGGGGTCT
>JAUWOJ010000007.1 GCA_030612175.1 Candidatus Bipolaricaulota bacterium
AGAACAGGCAGCAGTCCAAGATGCCCGGCCAGAATGCTATTCCATAGCATCATTATCACCCAACTGAAGAAGAAGAACGCGGCAACGCCGCCACAAGCTACGAGTTTTGTGAGCAATCGCATCACAGAACACCTCCCTAAATTGAATAAGGCAATTATAGTTCGCTCTGCCATAAGAAAAAAGGTCAATAACCTGACTATTGCTCCACTTTGATGTTCCGATCTTCTTGGCGTTTCTTGCCCTTGACTATCGACTCCTGACCCACGACTCTTGACTCTCTTTTTCCTAATCCATAATCCTGTCTTCGCTACTCATTACAGTCCTTAGAAATGGAGTCGATCTCAACGCCATTTTAGGATAGGATCTCTCAAGGCAAATAACACTCATGCAAACGATAGAAACCGTAACCGACACAATCGCAAAGGCTCTTGGTTTCTTGAGAAGGCAGCCACGTGACTGGAAGGTAACCGTAATACGATCCTCTACAGCCATGTTTTTTTATCAGCTAGCATTCCCCTATCTTTCTGTGTACACCATTGCCCTAGGAGCTACTGCTACACAATTGGGCATTGTTAATAGCACTGGGATGGTTATGGCGGGTCTGGCGGGTCCGTTTATCGGTTGGCTAATTGACAGAACTGGTGTTAAAAAGATCTATCTCGTAGGTATTGCTCTACTTGCTATCTCATATCTGACTTACGGTCTGGCCCAGAGTTGGACAATCATTATGGTTGCCATGACTGCGTATTGGCTAGGCAATGCAGGAAGCGGTCATAGCTGTAGTGTTATTTGTGGGAATTCACTGGCCAACGAGGATCGAGCCACAGGAATGAGTCTTTGTGAGACTTTCGCCGCGGGCTTATTAGGGATCGCGGCCCCTATGATTGGAGCCCTGCTGGTTACAACCTTTGGTGGAGTTAATATTGGCGGCATCAGACCCCTATTCTTTATTTGTCTTATAGGCACTTCTACGACATTCCTTCTTATACTTAACCAGCTATCCAGCTGCAAGTGGGAAAGCCCAGATGACGCTAGGTTGAACTTCCTCAAAGGGATTGGAGAAGTGTTCAACCAGGGACGCAATTTAAAGCGGTGGCTTGTTATCACGTCCATAGGTTTTCTGCCAATGGGTATGATTCTGCCCTTCACTCAGCCCTTTGCTCATGAGATCAAAGGAGCCAACCAATACATATTAGGGGCAATGGTCACTGGCTTTGCATTAACCCCACTGCTCCTTGGAATTCCTATTGGTAGGTTAGCCGACAAGATTGGGCGCAAGCGGGTGCTCTACTTCACCATACCGCTTGTTTGGATTTCCAGTTTGATGCTGATTTGGGCGCCAAGCCCAGGCTTCTTGGTATTAGCTGGCATTTTGCAGGGTTTCTATTTCATATCCGGAGTGGTCGCGGGAGCAATGACTTTTGAACTGGTCCCGCCGGGGCAAATGGGTAGATGGTTGGGAATTACGCGGTTTTGTAAGCTGCTACTCGCCGCTGGCGCAGCTTACATGGCTGGAGTTATCTGGGACAGTGTCGGACCACAATATGTCTTTCTCACTGTTATCGGGATTGACCTCCTTATCAGAATTCCACTGCTGATAGGAATGCCTGAAACCTTAACTCCACAAGAACAGGCAATAAGTGTCGACTCATGACTATCCGTTTTGAGCACTACGCCATCTGCTTCTTCTCGCCCTTCCTTTGTTAGTATGCATCGTCACTCCGGCTTGCCTGTTCCGTTGGGACGGCAGAGAGCCTAGCAGACAGTTGGCCGACGTCAAAGAGACTACACAAACACGATCCTACTAAGGAGAAAAGATACTACTTAAGCGTAGAGGACCCAGAGAAGGCCATGGACCAAAGCCCAACGTCCAACGTCAACTTCCTAAATACCTGATGAAGCCACTGATTGGCTTCTTGACCGGGCATGATGTGGAAATCCTCTACCACTTTTCTTGTCAGTTCCTCTGGGTTACCTTGTCTTAACCGTGAGGAACCCTTAGTCCATAGTCATGGGTCGACGGACCCGCGGTGGGAAAGTTGCACCACCTACAGTACTGAGTAATCATCCCCGCCCTTCCGGGAGGGGCATGCGAATGCTATTTTTCGTCAATGCGAGTCCTTGACTTAGCGTGAACTAACTCTTAAAGTAATCTACGCTTCCTGCCTCATTTCTTCATTGTCAGACAAAAGGAGTGGAAAGATGAATGAGTTGGGTACGAAAACAAAAGTTACGCCTACCGCGAGCAAGCAATTCCTTAAGAAGATCCTCATTGCAGACGATAATCCAGATATCCTTGGGCTACTAGGTCGAATCCTTGAGTCGATGGGTTATGTAGTGCTTAGCGCAAGAGATGGCGAAGAGGCTCTCGACATCTTTCACGTCGATAACCCGCATTTGGTTATCCTGGATGTAATGATGCCCAAGAAGAACGGTTGGGAGACTCTTCAGGCAATCAGACTCAAATCTCATGTACCAGTCATTATGCTTACGGCACTCTGCTCTCCGGATGATCACGTAAAAGGATTTACGTACGGTGCAGATGATTACATTCCAAAACCTTTTGCCAACCGTGTACTCAAGGCTAGAATCAAAGCGGTTATGAAACACCGAACTCTTCCTATGGCGGAATCAAGCATGACCAACACACAGACCACTGCTAGAGCCCCCCTTGTGGAAATTGATGATTCGAGGAAACAAGTACGAATTCGTGGCGAGCGGTGTCGCCTGACACACAAAGAATATCAGTTGATCAGCCTACTAGCTTCGGACCCAGGCAAGGTGTTTTCGCCGCAAGAAATCATCGACCAGCTTTGGCCACGTGATTCTGGCATGACAACAGTAGATGTTCACCAGCGCATTTATCTGCTGCGTCGAAGGATTGAGCAACAACCCAAGAAGCCTCAGATTATCTTGACGATCCGGGGTTTTGGGTATCGTATTTGCGATCAACTCATCAACGTGTCTTCATAGCGTGAAGCCTGGCGGGGCGCGTGGAATTGGAAACCGAATAGTGCAAGACTTAGGTAGATGCAGAAGTCGGCTCGCGCGATATCCGTGCCAGAATAACAAGCGATATTACCATTGATAGCATGAGGCAAGGTACCATGTTCTGTCTTGGACACAAGCTAAATCACCTCACTACTATGGCTCTTGGCTGGTTACGTCTGTCTAGAGGAAGCAAGAATGAATGATAGACCTGTCGTTCCTGATCCCCAATGCTCACCTATTCAGATTCTGCTAATCGAAGATGAGCTTGCTGACTGTCACTTGATCCAAGAGATGCTTGCTGAAGCAGGAGATATCCTGTTCAACTTGAAATGCGCCAATCGCCTTGCCACAGGATTGGAGCTTCTTTCCCGGAACGACATTGACGTAATCCTGCTGGGGCTCTTACTGCCTGACAGCAACGGGTTGAGCACGTTTGTTAAGGTGCGTGAACAGGCAGGTGAAGTACCGATTGTAGTGCTAACTGATCTCGGCAACGAAGCAGTAGCTCTTGAAAGCGTGCGCATGGGTGCGCAAGACTACTTAGTCAAAGGACATGTGGATACGGACTTACTTGTGCGCTCTATTCGTTATTCAATTGAACGCAAGAAAGGAGAGATGGAGCTGCGCAAACTGAACGAGACAAACAGGAGAACAGTGGTAATGGTTGCCCATGATTTAAGGTCCCCACTTACAGCTATTCAGGGATGCGCTGAACTTCTGCGTGATGGTGAAATCGGCACAGTCTCCGCGAGACAACAAGAGATGTTGGGCACTATAATTCGCAACACCCAGCAACTCTCGTTGTTAGTTAACACTTTTCTCGATGTTGAGCAAATAAGAGCTCAGACTCTTCATCTGGACCGAGACTATTTTTCTCTTGAAGGAGTACTCTTTGCAGTTGCAGAGGAGTTTGAGTCTGATGCTTTAGCAAGAGGGCTGGAACTTCGGACAGATCTCGGAAGTTCCTTGCTCGTCTATGGTGGCAGGGAGCAATTGGCACGTGCTTTCCACAATCTTCTCTCGAATGCGATCAAGTTCTCGGACACAGGCGTGATAACCTTAAGAGCATGGAAGGAGAAGAATCTTGTGCTAGTTGATGTAATTGACCAAGGACGCGGTATCCCAAAGGAAGAATTGCCCCACATCTTTGAAAAGTTCTATCGAACTCGTCGCCTCGATTCAAGCAATCCCAAAGAAGGTATCGGTTTAGGGCTAACAATCGTTCAAACGATCGTAGAAGAACATGGTGGGATGCTTCGAGTGAATTCGAAAGCAGGAAAGGGGAGCACCTTCTCTGTTATTTTGCCCATTGCCCCAGAGCGCAGGAAGCACTCAGGAAGCCACTGAACCCACAACATCTTTCCATTGGCGCCTTGTCACTTTCCCAGACTCAATACAAAGAGCGGGACATCTCTAGCACACGGTGCTCAGCCGTCACGTAATCTTCTCTTCTATATTCCGCGATTGCCTCCGGCTGCCAAGAACTTGACGCTGTAACTCTATGAATCCATTGAACTCAATAGACCATATGTTGCTGCTGACGTGCTGTTTGCCTTGTTCGGCTGAAGCCTTGTTGAGGTAAACTTGAGCAAGATATGAGTTTCCTTCTATCTGCGTTACATTTTCTATCTATTGTTCTCCTTAGCAATTCTCTTTAAGATATGATCAGAAGCTCAAATGCGCTGTGGATTAGTACATCCCAGAAGAATGCTAAGTTCGTCGGACAACGAAGTGAACACGGCGGAAAACTTTCCATGCTGAAGTTGCCTTATGAGAGGCGAGAAGGTGTTGCACAATGTTACAGGAGAAGGCTATACCAAAGGTCAACCGCTTAAGATATCGCTGGGAAAAAGACATGGGAATCAACACACAAGTTCCCCGTAATCTGATAGGCCACATCACATCGATTCAGGGTTATGCTGAGCTATTATATGATGGAGGCGTGGATCAGCTTTCCACAGAACAGCAGGAGATACTGGAAATCATCATTCGGAATAGTGAGCGGCTTTTTGCTAAATTGAGAGAGGTCGATATTGCAGCGCAAGGAGAGCTATACTGGTTACGTCAGCGTGTGGCACAGCTCGAACAGGCCAACAGTAAACTACCGAAACTAACGACCTTCGAATAGAATCGATGATTATTCCTTCACTGGCCTCAATGCCACATTCACTTCCTCTGGTCTCCCATTCTCTCCGCTAGGGAGAAAGAGCTAGAACCATGTGGAGTGACAACATTCTGACCTGACGTCAAGTGTCAAGATGAAATCATCTGAGCAGGCAACGGTTTTGCTACTCCGATACTTCCGTTGCAGGACATTCTTCTTATGCCGAGAATGGATTAAGGTGGGCATCCGCATCAATTGGAACCCCCTGGTTCCGAAGAATAGAGCTGCTCAGCACGCCGCAGCGCGAGCGTGTTATACAGTGGCCAGCAAGCCATCACTTCCGGATCTTCAGCTAGCTCAAGTGCGGCGTTGAGTTCATCGCGGAAAATGTCCCATTCTTGTTCGGGCTTAGCATAGTACTCGGCGTAGTTCACGTAGTTTTCCAGGTAATTTGGTCCAAGCTCAATTGCGCGTTCAAAGGCTGCTTTGGCTTGCACCATATCTCCCCCGAGGAATGCCGGAATCTTGGCCAGGAATGACCCCAATGCGCGCCACGGCCCACCCCCAAAATACGCTTCATTGAGCTCGACTGCGCGCTCAAACGCCGCTCGCACATCCTTCATCCCACCAGAGATTGCGGTTAGCCAGTGAAACTCGAGGTACTTGCCACGATTGTTCCCATACCAGAATAGAGCAATTGCATCATCTGCCGATTCCAATGCGGCGCGGAAGCTTTGTTCTTCATCTTGTACGAAACTGGGGTCGAGGCGCAGACTGGTAAGCGCATGGGCCTGTCCCTTGGCAAATGCCTTTTCTTGGTCGCCTCGATCGGTAATGTAGGCAAAGCCAAGTTCAAAGTACCCTTGTGAAAGACAATTGGCTATGTGTACACGCGTCTGCTGCTCCTCTTCGGGGACAAGCTCAAGCAGCTGTTCATAAGCAGTAAGAGCGGTCTCAAGCCGTTGTTGGTAAGCCTCGAATTCAAAGTTCCCATTCCAGCGGTCGAATGCAGTGTCAGCTACCTCGATCTTATCGCTTGTCTCTGCAAAGGCGCCCAACGACACACACAATATGAGTACTAACAGCTGGCACATCACTTGTTTCTTCAATACACTTTCCTCCTTCTGTTCTTGGCAACTATCTTTCACAAACGGCACTTGGGAATCAACTTCTCTGTTGACAGACTCGTTTAGGTTAGATAACATAAATCTATTGCCGGGGTGGCGGAATTGGCAGACGCGCATGGTTGAGGGCCATGTGGACATTAACGTCCGTGCGGGTTCAAGTCCCGCCCTCGGCACCAATACGTAGAACAAGGCCGATCATGCGAATCTTACTAGATGTTATGGGTAGTGATTCCCCACCAGAAGAATTGATAAAGGGGGGTGTCGCCGCTGCACATGAAACAGACGTCGATATTCTATTTGCTGGCAACGTGCAAACCATCCGTGCTGTGCTTACGCGAATCCACGAACAAGAAGGGAGCCACCTCTCCATCCTTCCTACGACACAAACAGTTACCATGGCTGACCCGCCAGTACAAGCAGTGCGGAACAAACGTGACTCTTCTCTTGTCAAAGGTCTTCTCGCTTTACGAGATAAGCAAGTGGATGGATTTGTCTCCCCGGGGAATACAGGCGCGGTAGTCGCTGGATCGATCTTCACCCTCGGAAGACTTCCAGGCATCCTGCGTCCTGGAATAGCTGCTTCCCTTCCCACTCTGTCCGGACAGGAGATCGTCGTAATCGATGTAGGAGCAACCGTAGACTGTGATCCCAAACACTTTGAAGGCTTCGCAATGATGGGAGCAACTTATGCGACTGCTCTCAAAGGGATTGACGAGCCAAAGATCGCTCTATTAAGCAATGGAGAGGAGCGAGGAAAAGGAAACAAACTCAACTATCGTGCTTATGAGCGACTGGAAGCCAGCTCACTTAGATTCATGGGCAACGTTGAGGGCCACCACCTCCTCACCGAGAGACCTGTGGATGTTGTGGTCTGTGATGGATTTGTTGGGAATGTCTACCTGAAGGCAGTGGAAGGGGGAATATCAGCTGTCACAGACCTGTTGCGAAGAAACATTAACGCCAGTGCTCGCGCAAAAGTGGGGGCTATATTGATGCAACCTGTCTTCAGTGTCCTTCGCGAAACTCTCTCTTACCAGCGACATGGGGGTGCGCCGCTTCTCGGAGTGAACGGCGTAGTAGTAATAGCCCATGGCAGATCCGATGCCAGGGCAATCCAAACCGCAATCAGTGCTGCTCGCTGCGCCGCCACAGCAGACCTCAACAAGCTTATTACCAAGGAAATGGAGCGGGAGAACGCAAGTGGGAGCTAGAATCACAGGGATGGGAAGTTACCTTCCGCCGAAGACTATCACCAATGCTGATTTGGAAAGGCTTATTCACACATCTAGTAAGTGGATTGTACAACGAACAGGAATTAAGACCCGTCATCACCTAAACAGCGACGACGATCCTGCCATCATGGGAATCGAAGCAGGAAGAGATGCCCTGTCGCAAGCAGGTGTGTCACCTAATGAGATTGATCTGCTACTCGTTGCCACAAATTTTCCTGATATGATTTGTCCTGGGTCCGCACCTTTTATTGCTGCTGGTCTCGATCTCGATCAAACCCCGTTCTTCGACATCAAAGCAGGCTGTTCTGGTTTTGTGTACGGCCTTGTCGTTGCCAACGGGCTGATCCATTCCGGAGGGTTTCAGCGCATCCTTCTCGTGGGAACTGAAGCTCTTTCTCGGGTTACTGACTGGGCTGACCGCAAGACCTGTGTCTTATTCGGCGACGGCGCTGGAGCAGTCTTGCTGGAAGGAGCTGCGCCAGGAGAAGGAATCCTAGGAAGTGCGTTGCATGCCGACAATGACAAAGCGCTGCTCCTTTACTTGCCCGCTGGCGGGACAAAGTTTCCGGCAACTGAGTCAACTGTCAAGAACGGAGATCATTACCTCAAAATGGAGGGAGCAGGGGTTTATCGCAGTGCGGTTCCAATGATGGAGAGCTCCACACGGGAAGCGGTTGCTGTTGCCGGCCTTCATCTTTCTGATATCGACTGGCTCATTCCCCACCAGGCGAACATTCGCATTATTCATTCACTCGCTCGCCGCCTTCATCTGGACAAAGACCAGGTAATTATCAATGTTGATCATGCCGCAAACACCTCTACTGCTTCCATTCCCATTGCCCTCGATGAGGCGGCGCGAGCTGGACGCATTAAACATGGTGATCTAGTCGTCATGACCGCTTTCGGCGCTGGCGTAACCTATGGGGCAGTATTGATACAGATTTAGCCATGCCAACTGATAACAAAGTTGCGTTTCTCTTTCCGGGACAAGGAAACATTCCCAAGACCATTATCTCCTCAAGAATCGGAAAACGTTTGTTTCATATAGCTGAGCAAAACGGCTTATTGCTGCGTGAATTGGTGCGAGATAATCAAATTGATGTACTTTCCCAAACACAATACGCTCAGCCAATGATCCTGATTAACAGCCTGATACGCGAAGAGAAACTAAGAGATAGAGGCTTGATACCTGCGGTCGTTGCTGGACACAGCCTGGGTGAATATGCTGCGCTTGTCAGTGCGGGCGTTCTCACAGCCAAAGACGCTTTGTGTACCGTAATTGAGCGTGCGCGATTGATGGCCACAATCAAGGGAGGAATGGTGGCTATCCTCAAGCTCCCAATTGTAGACGTACGTTCAATCTGCCAATCTATCCGTGGCGACGTGGTAATTGCGAACTACAATGCACCAGAGCAAGCGGTAATCTCAGGGGGAAAAGCAGCGCTCAGACAAGCAACAAAACTGGTAGAACAGATGGGCGGGCGGGCGATCCCCTTGCGCGTCTCCGGCGCATTTCACTCATCGGCAGCTGTTGAAGCAGAGAAGAAACTTGCCCCAACAATCGCTAAACTGTCCTTTGCCACTCCCTTGGTCCCCATGATATCTAGCGTAAGTGGGAATCCTGAATATGATGGTGTACGGTTAAAGAAACTGTTGTTGACACAGATTACTTCTTGTGTACGCTGGGTAGATGTGATAAACAGCATGACAAGGGAAGGGGTATCCTACGGCGTGGAAGCAGGAACCAGTGGAGTGCTGCCTAGCCTTGGACGGCAGATCACCTCACAGATTAGGTTCTTGAGCTTCGAGGAGGCGCTACATGGGCGAATTTGACGGACGAATTGCTGTTGTAACTGGAGGAACAAAGGGAATCGGACGAGCAATCGCCACCTTGTTATACAATTCAGGATGCCTGGTTGAGGTTGTTGACTGTGACAAGCAAGCTGGAGCACTTATAGAAAAAGAGCTTAAGGGCTGTCAGTTTCTGCCTGCGGATGTCAGTCAATTCGCTCAGGTACAACAGGTAATGAAGTCGATCTACGAGAAACACAAGCGGATTGACTTCCTCGTCAACAATGCCGGGATCACCTGTGATAGGCTAACCCTGCGCATGCGCGAGGAAGAATGGGATAAGGTAATCGATGTTAACCTGAAGGGGGCCTACAATTGCATGCACGCTTGTTTGCGTTACATGCTCAAGAACAATAGCGGAGCAATCGTCAGTATTGCCTCGGTGATCGGTGAAACAGGAAATGCCGGCCAGGCAAACTATGCCGCGTCAAAAGCTGGACTTATTGGTCTGAGCAGGAGTGTGGCTAAGGAAATGGCAGGTCATGGAATTAGAGTTAATCTTGTTTCGCCTGGGTTTATCAGCACAGCTATGACCGCGGGCTTGGACAACGAAGCTCGCCAGGCTTATCTTTCTCGCATTCCTCTTAGCAGAGAAGGAACCCCTGAAGAGATTGCCTCAGTTGTGGCGTTCTTGCTTTCTGAGCGATCTTCATATATAACTGGTCAAGTTATTGATGTCAATGGGGGATTGTACCCGTGACACAGCGAAACATAACAGGAGGTGTAACCTGAGATGAGCGTTATTGCGGAGAAGGCAAAAAAGATGGTCATCGAACAGTTAATGGTAAACCCGGAGGAAGTGATAGATGGCGCGTCCTTTGTGGAAGATTTGGGCGCGGACTCCTTGGATACGGTGGAGCTGATAATGGAGTTCGAAGATGAGTTTGGGATAGAGATATCTGACGAAGATGCGGAAAAAATCTCTACTGTAGGAGAAGCAATTAGATATCTGGAGAAAGTACTGGGAAAAAAGAAGGGTTGAGTATTCCGTACTGAAAAGGGACAGTAGAACATAGCTTGTCCCTTTTTTCCTTTTTCCAATCTCCTACTCAAATGCAAGACAAGTGATCCTTCTCATCAAAGCAGTACGCCTTGTGCAGATAAGAGAAGGGTTATGTGCGATAACCCATCCTGGGTGTTGAAGTACGTCATCTTACTGTAAGCTTATCAGTCTATGTCACAAATTGGTGTAGTATCAGACATTCATGGAAACCTGCCTGCTCTCGAGGCAGTCCTTAATTCTCTTGAAAAGAGTCGAGTAGAACGGATCTTTTGCTGCGGGGATATTGTAGGTTATGGTCCCTGGCCGGGCCTGTGTGTCCGCAGAATACGCGAAGCAAACCCGCTATGCGTTCAGGGAAACCACGATGCAGCTGCCTGCGCGAGGCTTCCATTCGACCACTTCACTCCATCCGCACAGCTAGTAATCAAATGGACAACTGCTCACATTTCCAATAAAGAAACAATCTACCTAAAAGAACTTCCCGCGATACACACCGAAGACAATCTGGTAATGGTACACGGCAGTCTGCGCGGACCACTATGGGAGTATATTAGTGATCGCTGGGTCGCCACAGAGAACTTTTCCTTATTTAATCGCCCACTTGCGTTATTCGGCCACTCCCACATCCAGGGTGGCTTCGTGTCACTGGAAGGCAAAGTTGATCTGCTTAGGCCAACAAAAGAGCCACTCAAACTCGCCCCGGAGGCCAAATATCTGATAAACCCAGGAAGTGTCGGTCAACCACGAGATGGTGATCCCCGCGCCGCGTACGCGGTTGTCGATCTGCTCAACAGAGAGGTTCACTTCAAACGTATCTCATATGACATTAACATGATCAAGAAAAGAATCCTGCGAGAGGGACTGCCAAGGGATCTTGGAGACCGTCTTTCCTTGGGAAGGTAAAGGTGAGGAAGCAGTTGCCAGGAAAGGAAGTCATCAGTCATCAGGAAGAACTGAAAGCTATCGTGGAAGTAGTGAAAGGCAGCGCAGAGGCAAACAATCGAGTAGAAGAATAGCTGATCGTCAAGTAGAAAGTGAAGAGTAGCTATCAGGGAAGGAAGTTCTCACCAAGAAAGGCAATTATCAGTCGTCGGTTGTCAGTCTCAGACCGTTTGTAGCGTCGGAATCTGTGTCCGACGTTAAGGAGAATGTCGCAGCAATAAGTAGACTGCTCGTAGTTGCTTGTAGTGGTTTGTTTTCTTGTTTCGAACTGATAGCTGACAGCTACTCTTTCCATGCTACTCAACTACCGCTCCACGCTGATTACTTGTGCCCTACAGACTCAACAAACCCAACAAACTCTACGAACTCAACGAACTCTATGAACTCTATGAACTCTACAAACCCGCTCAACTATTCCTCTGCGACTGGTCTCTGGGTGGTCCGGGTGATGTGTGATGAGCGAACCGCCAGAATGCGAAAGCCATCAGCAGGCATAGACCAAAGAAGTACCACATCCACCACGGAAAATTGAGCGGACCCAATCGGCTGTTGCCCCACATCCAGTAGTCATTACCCAGAAGGAAAAGCAGACCAAACCCTAGGGCCCATTGCCAGTTTCTGCTTCTCCTTTTTCCCCGCTTTGCCTCCGGTGCCCGTGCCTGAGGATGAGCCTGAGTAAGAAGGCTAACCACTATAAGAACAACAGCCGTCACAAGAACAACGGGAACCACTGGCAACGTCCCGAAATCAGGCAGGAGATGAAAATGATAACCACCAACCAGACCTTCTCCGACGACAATCGAGGTTATCGCTCCTCTTGCCGTTGCCCGTTTCCAGTATAGAGCAGCGATAACTGTGGGAAAGAGAACCGCCAGGCCAGTGAAGGTTTGCGTAGCGATCTCTAGGAAGCTAGCCGGAGGCCGCCAGGCAATAGCCAGTCCGGCCAGGGCTAGCACCACTACAAATAACTTCCCCATCCACGGCGAGGAGGCGTCTTTTCTTCTATGCTTGAAAAGGTCACGCGTGAACATGGAGGACAGAGTAAGGAGCTGAGAATCAAGGGTTGACATGAGGGCAGCAAGAGCCGCTGTTAGTACAAGGGCCTCTAAAACTGGCGGAGTAAATCTGGAAAGGAGTAAGGGAAGGATTTGATCTGAGGTGGTCCCTGCCGGAAGCTCGGGAAATGCCAGCCGCCCCACCACTCCGATTGTCACCGGAAGCAGAAACAAGAGGCCGGTAATCAATGGATAGATGGCCATAGTCGTGTTCAGCGCCTGCTCGTCTTTGGCAGCATAGAAGCGCTGAAAGAGCTGGGGAAACATGGGATCACACAGTAACCATAATAGCATGTACCCGAGCCATATCCCTGCTGAAAAGCTGCCGCCCATTCCTGGTCGAGAGAAGAGCTCCGGCCACTTACTGGCTGCGGTTTGATTTGCCGCGGACAGACCGCCAAAAGAGGCAGTGATCACTCCTAAGGCAATGAGCAATAGAAGTACTATCATCCCCCCTTGGAACACGTCGGTCCACGCGACACCACGAAATCCACCAAAGAAGGTGTAAACAAGCATGATGACAGTGATCAGAACAGCCCCAGCAAAATATGGAATGCCGAGCAGCCCCTCCAGCGCATAGCCAGCTGCCATTGGCTGCATGGCAAGATATGGCAGAGTGAATACCACCATCACTCCAAGAAACAGCAAGCGCAGAGTGGGGCTCCCGAATCTATCAAAAACGAGCTCTGGCGGAGTCAGGAGACCTCTTTCCTTCCCCAATCGCCATACTGGTCGTCCAATAAAGTAGAAGGATAAAGCCATAAAACCCGTACCAAAGGCCATAATTGGATAGAAAGAGTACCCAAGACTCCATCCCGCTCCAGAGAACCCAAATACAGTGAACGCGCTGAAGTTTGTTGCCGCCATTGTAAAGAATAGGACCCACCCAGGTAACGTCCGTGAGGCAACGAAGTAGTCCTCAGCGGTGCGGTGAGCGCGTCTACGGGCAAAGAAACCAATGCCTAGCAGTACAACGAAGTACGCTCCTACTACTAAACCTTTCTCCCACATCCAAGCCTCCTTGCTCAAGAAGAAGTATGGCCACCCAGCTAAGGCTGGATGGCCATTTCGCCTGACATACCTTGACAGGAATATACTCTGTACAGGTAACTATGTCAATCTTCGCCCTGACTTACCATTCCATCGTGGTTTAAATGCCCAACGCGACAGAAGCTGAACTCCTGCCCGATACGATGGATGAGTGGGTGATCCTCGTCTTGACCCCTGTAGCTTATCGTTTTATCCTCTCTCATATGAACATCAAACAAAGGCTCTTACAGATACTAAGCGTGGAGCAAGCGCGTCATCCGCGAATGACGGGACAGGATCTGCAAAAGCTGGCTTATCAAGCGTCTCTCGGTTGCGACCACATCCTCGGGAACAGGAAGCAATTTGAACAAGATCTATGTCGAGAATGGAACAAGCTCAACGCCTACACAAATGCACAGGAATACCCGCTACAGGTAATTGATCCCTTTGGCAGGACAGCACGACTTTACTTGTCCCCATACAAACTACTGGGGCTATCGCTTGAAAAGCTTGTCGCCTTGCTTGTAACCCAGCCAAATAAGGATGGGAAAGAAGAAGATTATGATCGTTTGTGGGCTCATTTAACTGCGCTTGCCGCTGAGGGTAAGATCCCATTTTCCGCAGATGAATTGGCAGGATTTGCTTTTCCTCGATTTCCTCCACGGCACAGCTCACATTATGGTTTCACAGCATACCGAGTGATCAATGATCTCACTTATTGTGAAACAACTGCTTGGATTAGGCGTAATCGGTTTCTCTCCTTGGAGTAGCTCGCTTTAGACAATTATCGCAAGTAAGCAGGCTCTTCACGCCCCAAGCAAGGTTTATCTCTCGCCCGTTCGTTTTACTAACTCAAGACGCCAAGAACGATAAGACAGTTAAATGGTTGATTGGTTGAATGGTAAGGACGAACTGAGAACTGATTACTGATAACTACTTAACTGCGGAGGGTGCGGTTAGGCAGTTATCAGGAATCAGTGGACATGCGGCATGTAGCTTGGGCTTAGATGATAATGCTTGTACAATACCCATTACTTGTATTAGATTGACTTCTGAAACAGAAGAGCGTTGCGAATCTTTGCCCCAAAAAGATGGAGGGATAATGTCTAAGCAGAAGAAACGGCACATCACCGCAGAAGATCTCTACGAGTTCAATCTGATCTCTGAACCACAGGTATCCCCGGACGGAAAGCTCGCCATTTTCTGCCTGCGTCGAGCAGATAAGGAAACAGAAAAAGTGCACTCAAATCTATGGCTTGTACCAACCAGCGGCAAGCCAGCCCGCCAATTTACATATGGAAGTCAGTCGGATACTCACCCTCGCTTTTCGCCTGATGGCTCGCGAATCGCCTTTCTGTCTAACCGTGATGATAAGAAACAGCTACAGATCTACTTGATACCGCTCAAAGGCGGAGAAGCGCGCCCAATAACTGACCTTAAGGGAACGATCAAGTCATTGGAATGGTCCCCGGATGGCACAAAACTATTACTCCAATTCCGCAAGAGAGATGCGGAAGAAATCATCCGAGAGGCCAACGAAAAAAAGAAGGAATTAGGAATTGTATACCGCCAGATAACACGAGTGTTCTTCAAGGAAGATGGGGTCGGATTTCTACCAAAGGGCCGATGGTGTGCTCTATGTGTGGACGTAAAATCAGAGAAGATAAAGCAGTTCACAGACGACGATGCTTACGACACACTAGATCCTCATTGGTCGCCTGATGGCTCACATATTGCCTTCTGCTCAAATCACAAGAAGGACCCAGATCTAGATCCAGACGCCATTGATCTTTATGTGTTCTCAGTAAGAGAGGGGACAACCCGAAGGATTGAAACGCCGGTAGGACCAAAAGGAAATCCTACCTTTTCCCCAGACGGGAACCTCATAGCCTACTACGGCCACAAAGGAAAAGGACAGAGTTGGAAGGAAACCCGGTTGTGGGTTATCCCAGCAAGCGGCGATGGTGAGGCACTCAATCTGACCAAAGACTACGACTTTGATGTATCAAGCTGGACGATTAACGACATGGGAGATTTACCCCAAGTAGCACCAATATGGTCAAGTGATGGAAAGAGAATTTATTTTCAGGTAGCGCATCACGGCAATACGGTATTGAAGTCAGTATCCTTGAAAGGAGAAGTAGCTGATGTCGTCAGCGACGAAGGCGTGGTTGGCGCATTCACATTTGATGGTAAACAGCAACGATTGCTCTACTTTCACGCAAACATGCAAGACACGGGGCAGGTATGCCTTCGCGAACTGGCCACAAATCGCTCACGGGTACTCACACACACCAATAAAGACCTATTAAACGAACTCAACCTCGGCAAGATAGAAGAGGTATGGTTTAAAGGCGCTAGTGAAAATGATCTACAAGGATGGATCTTAACTCCACCAGGGTTTGACCCAGCAAAGAAATACCCATCTATCCTGGAAATCCATGGCGGACCATTAGTACAGTATGGAAACTTCTTTATGCACGAGTTTTACTACTTGGCCGCCCAAGGCTACGTCGTTTATTTTTGCAACCCTCGCGGCGGACAGGGATATGGCGAGCAACACGCTAAGGCTATTCACAACAATTGGGGAACAGCCGATTACGAAGATGTAATGGTATGGGCTGATTACGTGGAAAAGAAGCCATATATTGATAGTAGCAGAATGGGTGTCACCGGCGGAAGCTACGGCGGGTACATGACTAACTGGATCATTGGCCATACCAACCGATTTAGCGCAGCAGTGACACAACGTAGTGTTAGTAACCTAATTAGCATGTATGGTTCTAGTGATTTCAATTGGGCCTTCCAGGAAGAGTTTGGTGGCTTACCTCCATGGGAAGACTTGGAGAATTACTGGCGACAATCGCCGATGAAGTACATCGGCAATGTAACCACTCCTACACTGGTAATCCACAGCGAGCAAGACCTACGTTGCGCTATTGAACAGGATGAACAGGTGTTTGTCGCACTAAAACGGCTTGGCGTCGATACGGAGATGATACGTTTCCCCGACGAACCACACGGGCTTTCACGCAACGGGCGCACCGACCGCCGCGTTGCAAGGTTAGAAAATATATGTCGTTGGTTCGACCGCTACCTGAAAAAGGATTCTAGCGGGATCTTGTAAGAAGCAGGCGCTAGGATCGCGAAAGAAGACACAAAGATAGGCTCCAGAGGCACAGACATCTCCGCGGAGGAAAGCGGAAAGACTGGTTCTAAAACAAAGACATCTTACCGCAGAGGGCGCGGAGGCCGCAGAGGAAGACAAAGACATAATTCATAATTAAGAGAATCAAAGGATTACAGATCACAAGGCAAGTAAGAGTTCTCCTCAGCGTCTTTTGCGGTTAGAAGGTATTTTAGTGCCAAGAGATATGCTTAGGGTTCACCTTGTTCCTGGTTTCCTCTGCGATCTCTGCGTCCTCTGCGGTTAAAGCTCTTGCTTCCTGAGTAAGAGGAGCTTACACAGCAGCCTGTCTTGTATTACAAATCGTATATCTTGCCCGACTGCGTGAAGAGAAGTTTGAGGCGAAGCTGTGTTGGCTCAATCCCCAGAATTTGAGATAAGGCCTTTCCATAAAGTGTCAATTGTGGACGATAGAGTTTGGCTGCATTGTGTAGCATAGCAGGATCTGCAACGATATCACTCTTGTAATCCACAATTGTTGCGGTTAATGGATGGTTAGACTTGTCTCGCACAATCGTAACACGATCAAAAACACCGCTCACCCATTGATCGTCAACAATGATCTCAAATGGTCTCTCACGCCACAATTCGATATTACCCTTAGGCCGTGACAAGGCTCGCTGAACCTCGGCGCAGACAAGCGCGAACCGGAATTGTTTGATAACCCTCTCCTTCATGTCCCCGGCAAGCGATGAATTCCTCTTCCATTGCCCAATCACCCCTTCGATATCTGCGCTATCAGCCCACATGACCTTCTCAAAGAGTTCGTGAATCGCGCTGCCAAAATCCTGGCTGTCATAGGTGTTGCGATCAAAGAACAAGGCCCCGGTCTGCCTCACCCTTGCCATCCTCGCTGGTAGCACATGAGCAAACCGCCGCCTAAGCGAAGGCTGCTTACAGAAATCCTTTGTCAGTTCAAGTTGCTCGGCTTTGGAAGTAGACTTTCTCGCGGCAGAAACGTTCTTGTACCAGTCTCGTTCTCCTGCTTCATAGAGACAAATAAATTCATTGCGGTCGATCCTAATCCGAGGCCCATCAACTGGCTTTGGGTCTCCCACTAGCTGTAATTTCAGGAAGGCATCAGTAGTTACGACCTGTGCTGTTCTTCCGGGAAAACTTGTAATCATATATAGGGCTTGTCTGGCCCGAGTCAAGGCCACATACAATACACAAAGCTCATCAAAACAGCTGGCCTCATCATAGGCTTGTGCCTGAGAGCTAAGCACGGGGTCAGCGCTAGCAACGAGTCTACGCGGCATCTCTAATCCCCACAGGGGTTGGTTGGTATCAAGGGAACGAGCAATAACAAAATCAATCTTGCCGCCTCCGATTAGGTTTCTCCCGTGTAATTCAGGCAGGATAACAATGTCAAACCCCAGTCCCTTGGATTGGTGTATTGTCATAACACGTACAGCATTTGCAGCAGCTAGTTCGTCAACTTTGTAGCTCTCAACAAAGCGACAAAAAGCATCGCAATCGCGATTGCCGCTTTCATCAAACTCACCTGCGGCATCGACAAGGTTTCTTAACATACTCTTGCCAAAATCGTCAAGCGGATGCATTCCCTGCAGTCGAGCGTCCCAGTTCCGAATGAACGCTTGAAATCCGAACGTCTGTATCTCTCGCAGCAATACCAGTGACAGGTTATCCCTGCTCAGTTGTTCTCGCGCGAAATACCTGCACAAAGGGCTCATTTCCAGATGTCGCCAGGCAAAGATATCACCTGGATGTGCAGCAAGCCTCAACAATGAGAGAAACACGGAAACAACACAATTATCCTTGATTGTGGCCTTCCCTTCATGAACAATGTTCATCCCTGAGCATGTACGACGGAGAAAGTCCACGATTCTCTTGCCAGTCTCATTAGTGCGCACAAGGATTCCCACTGAGAGCCCTCGAGCTAACGGGTTGATCTCGTTTAGTAGATGAGCCACAAGTTGATACCGGTCACGAGCGGTCGGTTTGGTTCCTTCCTTGTTACATGGTGGTTCCAACAGCGCGACATGCCCGTGTTTGGGAACAACGCCTTGCTGGCTCTTGTGGTCTTTCCACGTCTTCTTCCACTCCTTAATCGTGTTCTTTGGCAATATGTCTTCCGGTAGACCCCCAAACACGGCATTAACCGTATCGATAACCGACTCACAAGAACGAAAGGAGGTACTGAGCGGCTTTAGCGCAATATGCCCGCTGTATTGCTCAAGAATCTTGCCAAAAAGCTGGGCGTTGCCTCCACGCCAGCCATAGATAGCCTGCTTAACATCACCGACGTAGAAAAAACTACGTTGACCGCTAACATCTTGCAGAATCTCATCGGCAAGGTTGCGGAGTACCTCCCACTGCAAGCTACTTGTATCCTGGAACTCATCCAATAACCAATGGTCTAGCTTACAATCAATGCGGTAATCGATGTACAAGCGCGCATCTTCATTAGACATCCGACTGAGCAAGGCGCCGCCACTATAACGATTGGCCTCAGTCAACAGATACTGAGCATCGTCAAATGTAAGCTTGCCCCGACGATGAATCATAACATCGTAGAATTGTTCATACTGATCAAGAATCTGGTAGATACCACGAGTCTTGTTGAGCGCAGTATTGAGTTCAGTCTTCATCACATGACTAACCAACACAAGGGCCAGCTCACATTGTCGCGATGACAATTCGCACGCTATTCTATTGATCGGGATACTGGCGCTCCCCTTTCGTAACTCATTCAGCCTATGAATAAGTTTCTCGAATAGGTACTCGATATCCCGGGTCCATGGTGAACTAGGCCGGAACTGCACTGCAGCATTAATAAAGGTATGCCAGCGCCCCATAACGCTCTCCGAAAGCTTGTCTCCCAGCAATGAGGTCTCCAGCTCCGACGCGGCATCATTAACGTCGGCGAGGCTTACCAGCCATGGCGATCCGTCGAGCCAGACAGCGTTTTCATTGCCCCATAGATCTCTCAGGGGCAAGATCTGGTAACGATTTCTATATTTGCCGATGATAGTAGCTAGATTGCGTTCAGGGCCTTTCTCCTCCTGGCCAAAGGTTGCCTGTTTGAAGGCTTGAAGAAATTCGCGTTGTGTGCTTCGATCCACATGATGGTGATCGAAAATCGTGCGCAGTATTTCCTCACGCGCCTCCCTTGCCTCAGCCCCATCGTTGTCCAGCACCTGAAAGTCAGAAGAAATACCAAGTTCCATCGGAAAGGTGCTTACAATACCGACTATGAAGCTGTCCAGGGTACCAATATGCAGGCGATGGGAATTATCCAACAGGTCTCTAAGT
This sequence comes from Candidatus Bipolaricaulota bacterium, assembly GCA_030612175.1. GTDB lineage: Bacteria > Bipolaricaulota > Bipolaricaulia > UBA7950 > UBA9294 > JAUVYF01. The sequence continues at coordinate 19,798 of JAUWOJ010000007.1, forward strand.
AGACCAAGAAAATCACCCTGACTGCTCCCTGTCCTTTCGATTCGTCTCCCCATTTGCTGAGCATGTTCTGGGGAACTGATCGCCTCACACAGATACCTTACGATCGACTCAAAGATCTCCCCTGCCGCCTTTCTAGAAAAGGTTAGCGCAATGATCCGATCTGGGGGGACCCCGCCAGCCAACAGTTGTATGTACCGATGGGCAAGCTGAAAGGTCTTGCCCGAACCGGCAGATGCGGCAATAGCGATGTGGTTGATTTTGTCTTGTGTCATGTTGCCTGCTTCTCCAAGAACTCTTTGAATGCACGCACATTCACACAGTCGCCAATCTCGGCATGGAATAGGCTTGCGAACTGATCATGCTCAACTTTCAGTGCTGGTGGCCAGAACCTGTGGTGTCTTATATCTTCGACAACACCTTCAGCACATATCCTAGCTGCCTGCAAAAGCTCATCGTCAAGACTGTCCCAAAAAACCATCTTAGTATCCTTTATCGCTTTTGGCAGATTGAAGTAGCCTAACTGCATCCCGCCTTGGAATTCCCTATTCAGAAGCAACAGTCCATAAAGAGGCAGCTGAAGGTCAAGCCAACGCTTCTCTCCTTTGCCAACCTTAACCTTGGCGTAGTCTCTTACCAGAGACGAAAGAGGACCAAGATGGGCTTTCTCCGGCACCTGTGATTGGTCTGAAGTCTTGTAGTCTATGATTCTTATATTGCCTGTCTTGCGGTGTTGATCGATCCGGTCAATTCGTCCTCGGACGGCCACGCCACCAAATTGTCCTTCGATCTCCATCTCGGATTCCAGAATTTCCCACCCATTTGCGACCAGCTCGCCCTGAACGCGCGCTGCGGCGTTAAGGCGCTGTTTTGCCGCCTCAAGCTGGATCTCCACCTGTAATGGCGGTGTTGACCCAAAGCGTTTCACAACCCAGTTCTTGGCTTGGGCACAAAGAAAGTTACTTAGCCGCCGGCTATTTTCACAATTGCGCATCTCATCACTCTTGCCCATTTTGTGAAGCGCTTCATGCACCAATAGGCCAAAATCTAGCGGATCCATCTCTCGCTTTTCTTTTAGTTCTTCCATTTCAAGGATGCGGCTCAGGTAGAAACGGAAAGGACATTGCAAGTAATCTTTGAATCTACTAATCGGCAACTCTTCTAACCGCATGCGGTCACTCGAGACGTCGGCTGGGGGAGTAACATCGAGCAAGAAACTGACCGTTGATGGATGACTGACTCGCTTCTCCTCAGGTACGGTGAAAAGTCGTTGCGCCCGTTCAGGCAAAGCCTCATCGCCGCAATGGAAAAACAAGCGCGATGGTTTCAATGGGTCGCCTGTATTGCTTCGCTTGCCAGCGATAAAACAAGCACGGCCCTTTTTTCTCCGCGACTCGATGAGTTCAGTCATCAAGTAGACATCCCTTGCCAGCCGATCTTCATCATGTCGCAGCCCCAGTTCATTCCGAAGCGAATCCGGCAGGAACACGTCACTCGGTTGACTATCGGGGACTAATCCATCGTTCATCCCCGTGACTATCAGCAATGGAGCATCGTTCCAAGGTAGTTCAAGCCATCCCTCTAGATCGATGACGGCATCACCTCTTTCTGGATAGTAAGACTGTTCTCCTAACCTGCTAAGCAAGAGCTCAAATGCGTTTCTCTTCTTCAAACAAATTCCAGCAATGACCTCATCCACGAGCTGGTTAAGCGTGCTGTCAACCAGTCTTGCCACCGCAATGAACTCCTCATCTTCCGGATCGTTAGGATCGATGCTGCGCGCTTTGTATACAGCTTGCAGCAGTGAGCGCAGCGCACTGCCAAGTTCGTTATTCTCAAAGATGTCTAGCTGGTCTTGGACAAACGCGGTGGCCCTTCTAAGATCCGTAAACTGCTTGTTCTCTGTCTTATTGACTGACTCACAGAACAGACGATGCGTTACATCTTCCAGCGCCAAAGGCAGGTAACGGTTGCGAAAGACATCCAGGTCCTCCAATAGATTGCGCGGTGACACGTTGCAGCTCGCTTGCAGAAACTTAAGAACATCACTCTGCCGTAAGAAACCACTAAAAGCGCCATAGTTACTATCATTGACCAGCATCCAAAACGCTTCGAGAAGCTGGTAAACTGGATGCTCCCTAACAGTCTTCCCTGCAGGATCAAATGTACTCAGTCCCTTATCAGCCAGATCAGCTGCCAGGAACGAGCTTACGCTGCGATCTGGAACACCAAGAGCAATGTCATTTGGACCAAACCTGCCAACTTCTGCAGCCAACACTTCCAGAACCTTACTACTCTGCAGGGCTGGGGAGCCTGCAAGAATGATATTTGCGCTCGCATCAGGAATATCAATTTGAGCCTTTCGCCACTTTCCTGTAATAGGTCGCCCCCAACTATCAAAATGGTCATTCAGGTTTTCCGGGGCGTGTACCAAAACAATGATACTAATCTGCTCCGCGAGATGCCCCAACGCTTGAAGCACAAGCGGTGTAGGATCAGGAACACCGGCTATGACTACTGTCTCGATTCTCTCTGCAAGCCTTGGTTTTTCAGCCTGTTGAATCATGAGGTCAAGAGGATCCAATCGGTCAAGTTCCCGAAGGCTCTCTAGATAGGCTCCCTCTAGCCTTGCCAAGTCCTTCCAGCGCTCTGGTTCCTGGATAAGGCTGCCAAGCTCTCTTTGCACATCCGCTATTTGATGTCCTCCATCAGCAAGCCTACTACGCAACTCTTGAATCATATTGCCAGTATGCATCGCCCAGGCGAAATCCTGGGTCGCCGGGTGAGCAGAGAAAACTCCAGCGTATTCATTTGGATCAATCTCTAGTAACGTTTCAGCCCAGACCGCTCTTACCTCTGCCTGGTTCGCTACATGTGCCGGTGGGTTATCCGAATGTAATAGAAAGGTCGGAGTTACAACTTGAGGGGATAGTACCGCTGTCTGCCGAGCTGCACAATGTAATGCTATCGCCCCCCTTAATCGTCTTCCTGCCTGACGTGTAGGGACAACGATTAACTTGTTCTTCAGATCAGCTGAACTCAAGGACGACGAATGCAACAAGAAGGCACACACTTTTGTGGTTGCTGGTGCGTCCCAACCAAGGAAATACCGCTCTACCGACATGGGTTGTATGCCTCCATTGCACAATCACTATTGCCCTACCTGGCACGACGACATTCAATTAGCAATCAACCCTGTTTAAATAAACGCACAATCAAGACACATTCTTGCAAATCTCCAGCGAGATTTCAACCTAAGATCCAGAAAATGCTGGCCTCATGAATTAGCGCGGGTGTGCTCTTATGCGAAGACAGAGCGCTATGGTCTTGCCCAAAAAGACCATATAATAAATAGCAGCAGAAGGAAAAGAAAATTGCGGAATGCAGGATGACCCAACTTCGAGCTAGCAGCGTTAGCGGCGAAGTATTGAAAGAAGTTCACTGAGAAGGGAGATCTGATGCTCCTTGGCTGTCACCTGTCAATCGGGAATGGGTTCACCGGTGCGCTCGTCGCTGCGGAAGAGCTTGGTATAAACGCTGTGCAGATCTTCTCCCATAACGCTTCTTCGTGGCGAATGAAGGAGATCACCAACAAGGCGGCAGCCCTATTTCAGGAGCGGCTTGCGAACTCACCGGTAGAGTACATCGTCATTCACACAATGTACTTACTGAACCTGGCAAGCCCCGACGAATTCCTCTTTCAGCGCTCGATTGCTGCTCTAGAAGAGGAGATCAGGCGTGCAGGAATACTGAACATCGATAAGCTCGTCACACACCTCGGGGCACACAAGGGGAGCGGGACAGAAGCGGGAATTGCCCGCATCATTACCGCACTCAACCAAGTTCTTGCTTCAGAAAGCTTCTCACGATACCCGAGTATAAGGCTTCTTCTTGAAGACACCGCTGGAGCCGGAACAACAATGGGAACAGGCTTCCCCGAGATCGGAGCGATCATCGATGGTCTATCAGATGCAAGCCGTGTTGGGATCTGCCTTGATACCTGTCATGTCTTTGCTGCCGGTTATGAGCTACGCACGCTACAAGGACTGGAACAGACACTTGCTTCATTCGATCGGGAAATCGATCTGAGGCGCCTAGAGCTCATTCACTTGAACGACTCCAAGTTCCCGCTTGGGTCCCGCCGTGACCGCCATGCCCACATCGGCCAGGGTAAAATTGGAGAGCGTGCCTTTCGCTTGATCGTTAACCACGATGCTCTGCGTGGCCTTCCATTCATCCTGGAAACCCCCAAAGAAATCGACGGGAAAGCTCATGCTGACCAAATGAATTTGAAGAAGACGCAATCCTTCCGTAAAGAATAGGGCTCCTCGCACTTCAGGCAAGCTTTTCTCTCGCCCGTTCGTTTCACTCACTCAACACGCCAAGATCGCAGAGAAAGGCAAGAATATGAGTTTTAAAGGCAAAGACATTTTACCCCACTAGAAACAAAGACATTTAACCGCAGAGGGCGCGGAGATCGCGGAGGAAGGCATATTCTTTGTTTACATAGAAAACCATAATATGATTGTAGAGAACAACAAAAGAGGGTTTCCTCTGCGCAGTCTGTGACCTCCGCGGTTAAGCAGTATTCTACCACAGAAAGAAGAAAGAGACAGCTCATCGACAGTGCAAGGAGAAATCCAAGTGGAGGATCGCCTATTTCACGACGTATCGCTTGTGACTGTCTCCTCTCTTAGCCTCGTAATTCTTTGATTTCTAATCTCCTATTTCGCTCTACCCAGAAAACCTATATAATTGCTGACTACCGACAGCACGAAGGGGGAAAGAATGGCAAAATACAGGATTGCCTGGCTTCCAGGTGACGGCGTTGGCAGCGAGGTACTCGAAGCAGCAAGAACCGTACTAGACAAGGTTGGATTAGACGCTGAATACATTCACGGGGACGTGGGTTGGGAGTTCTGGAAAACAGAGGGAAACCCATTACCAGAACGGACAATTAGCCTGTTGAAATCGACAAATGCCTGCATGTTTGGTGCGATCACCTCCAAGCCCAAGGAGGAGGCTGCGGCAGAACTATCACCTAAACTGCAGGGGAAGGGACTCAGCTACTCCAGCCCTATCGTGATGCTAAGACAGCTGTTCAACCTACACACCAATCTGCGACCCTGCAAAGCCTACGCAGGGAACTCACTCAACCTACGTGATGACATCGATCTTGTCGTCTTTCGCGAGAATACCGAAGGGCTGTACTCTGGCGTTGAGTTTCACCCCATTCCGGAACAGGTGCGAGAAGCGCTCAATACGCATCCGAAGATGCGACGATTCAATAACACAGCAAACGAAGACATAGCCATATCGGTTCGTCTTTTCACTCGCGCAGCATGCCAAGCAATCGCCCGTGATGCCTTTGAATACGCCAGGAAACACGGTTATACCTCAGTTACAGTAGTGGAAAAACCAAACGTTATTCGTGAAACCTCGGGGTTGATGATCCGCGAAGCAGATCGAATCGCGCGGGATTACCCTGAGATTACCCTGGGCAAAGCGAATATTGATGCAATGTGCATGTGGTTAGTGAAAAACCCTCAGAACTACAGCATCCTCGTCGCGACAAACCTTTTCGGAGACATCATATCTGACCTTGCAGCACAACTTGTAGGCGGGCTTGGATTTGCCTCTGCGGGAAACATAGGTGACAACTACGCTCTATTCGAGCCAACACATGGCTCAGCTCCCAAGTACGCCGGACAGTACAAAGTCAATCCCATTGCAACAATCCGTGCTGCCAAGATGATGCTTGACTACCTCACTGAAAAAGAAAAGGCACAACAGGTTGAACACGCAATAGAATCTGTGATCGCTGAAGGGCGTGTTCGTACTTATGACATGGGCGGCAGTTCATCCACAATAGAGATGGCTGAGGCAATAGCTGCTGCTATCCAATAGGAGGTTAATATGGAATCAATCAGCCGCAGGATGGCACAATTTGCTGGCGCTCTCTCCTTTGAGGAAATCCCAAAGAAAGCGCAAAAAGAGGCAAAGCGTTTCCTTCTCGACAGTATCGGTTGCGCGCTTGCTGCGCTTAATAATACGGATATGCAGGCAGCCTACAGCTATATTCAAGCGCTCGGAGGAACGGCTCAAGCATCCATCATCGGTCATGGAACTCACACCAACATGCCTAATGCTGCGCTCATGAATGCACTGCTTATCCGCGCCATGGATTACAACGACATCTATTGGAAGCAGGATCCCTCACATCCATCTGACATCATCTCGGCGGCCCTTGCTCCAGCAGAGTACCAAGGAGCAAGTGGAAAAGACCTGATCGTGGGAATTATTATCGCCTACGAACTTGAAATGCGGATGTGTTTGGTTGCCAATCCAGGCATTCGTGAGGTTGGCTGGCACCATGCAACACTTACGCAATTTGTTAGCCCGCTGGTGGCCGGGCGGATGCTTGGCTTGTCTGAAGACGAATTAGTGGCGGCGGTAGGAATAAGTGGATCGAGCCACTTTACCCTTGGAGGCGTCGTTGCCGGACAATTAACGAATATGAAGAACGCGGCCGACCCAATGGCAACGGAAGCGGGTGTTAGAGCAGCAATGCTAGCAAAAACCGGCTACTCCGGGCCAACAGAGGTTTTTGAGGGAAAGGAAGGACTCTTTGAAGTACTCTCCAATATAAAGTGGGATCCCGATGCATTGTTCGACGGGCTGGGGAAGAGGTTCCTTATTACCGAGTGCGGGTATAAAGCATTTCCCACCGAGGCTCTCACCCATCAACCAATTACAGCAACCCTTGAGTTGGTAGAAGAACATAAGATCAGGCCTCACAATGTAAGTGAAGTAATTGTGGAAACAACGACGCGGGGAGCAGACATCCTGTCCGACCCAAGCAAGTATGATCCAACGACAAAGGAAACCGCTGATCATTCTCTTCCTTACTGCATCGCAGTCGCAATAGCAAAGAAGAACGTTCTTCCATCCGATTTCGAAGATGCCGCGCTCAAGGACCCATCCGTGCGGGAACTCTTACCCAAAATAAAGGTTGTTGCTAACCCACAGATCGATAAGCTTTTCCCCAAAGTGAAACGAGCAATTGTGACCATCAAAACCAAGAATTGGGAAACCTACAGCAAACAAGAAGACCATGCCAAGGGACGAGCAGAAAGGCCCTTATCAAACCAGGAGCTGATCGCTAAATTCCAGGCTAATGCTGAACAGGCATTGCCAGAGGATCAACTGAACGAACTTCTCCAAGCCACCCTTAAGATTGATGACTTCAACGATCTGCATGACTACATGCCGCTGCTGTACCGGCAAGGTTGACGGAAGAGGCCACACTTTGCGCTGGATCTTCGATTGTAAGGGAGTCTTGAAACCTAAGTAGTGCAGCCGAAAGACAAGCCTAGTAATCTGATGATGAGGCTCATTCCATATCGTATGTCAGCACAGCTAGTAGCGCCTGGTGTGGGGCAGAAGGATGAGCCTCAACCGTCGTTGAGAAGTGTTAATGGAGAGTGTTTTTCCTGCTCCCTTGGCACCTAGGGCAATGGTAGGTGCGGGTATTAGCGTAGCGGATTTCTGCTATCTTGGTTCCACAAACCAGACACGCCTGTCCGGTGCGTTTGTACACCCGCATGAAATCGCGAACTTCATCGGTAAACAAACTGTCTCCGATGCGAATGCGAATCTGCTCAATTGCATTCTCCAAGACCCTTGTTATCGATCGGCGCAACTGTTCTATCTCCATAGAACAAAGGGTATTCACATAGCGAACAGGAGAGATCTTGGCATCGAACAGGATTTCGTCAGCATAGGTACTGCCGATCCCCGCGATCATCTGTTGATCGGTAAGAAGCCTCTTCGCCTGTCGACAACGCTTCGCCACCATGTCACTTAGCGCATCTACAGTGAGCGCGGAGCTGAGGGGTTCAATCCCCTGTTGTGCTATTCCCTTTACCTGTAAAGGATCGTTCACCACATGCGCCTGCACTAGTTTGACTGGACCGTTTTCGATCAGCCGCAGATCCTTACCGTCTGAGAAGGCAACTATCAGGCTCGTAGCCTTAGTCGCCCGTGTGTTGCCGCGGCAAATGATCAACCGTCCAGCAGTCATAAGATGAATGACCATGTGCAAGTCTCTCTTGGCTGAAAGGACAAGGTGCTTCCCCCTACGAGAGACTTCACTAAACAAGTTACCATTCAATGCCTCGACTGGCACTCCTCTCATATTTAGGACCCCTGAGCGCAATATACGTACCATGTCAATCTCACGACCAACGACCCGACGCTCCAAAACCTCCTTCAACACTTCCAGTTCAGGCAGTTCAGGCATATTTCTCCTCCAGCCGTCACTCTTGCTTCTTAACAGCAAACATGTTTAGTGAGGACAAGTTGGCTTACACCCGCTATCTATTAAGTAAGCGACAAAGGTCAGATTGCGAAGGTTTCAATGACAATGAAACGGCCACCGGCGACAACAATGAAATAGCGCTGACACCACAACATGGGAGTGAGCAGAGTACTGACTAAGATCAGTCCGTCTCACGAAGTTTTACTACTGCCTCGGCTAGCTCGCGCACACGTTCCAAGTCAACCGGTGCGGTTGTTTCTCCTTCTTCCTTAAGAGCAGATCCGACGATGAACCCGTCCGCTTCGCCGTAGGTAAACAGATTATCGATCCTTACCCCGCTTCCAACAAGTACTGACAGAGAAGTTGACTGTTTTGCCACTTGCAGATCCTCTGGCGCGGTTCGCTTTCCTGTACCAATTCCAGAGACAACCAGCGCATCAGGTAGATTCCTCGCCGTGTCTAGTATCGCCTCTTCCATTGTAGACAGATGGGAAGCATGTTTCACTAGTACATCGGCAAGAATTTTGACATTGCAGCCAAGTCGTTTCCGTAGCTCCAGTAAGGCATGCGCCTCTCCTTCAATTGACCCTTGATCGGTAAACGCAACCCCACTGTACACGTTTATCCGTAGAAACCGGGCTCCAGTAGCGGCAGCAATCGAGAGAGCCGCAAGCCCGTCGTTTCGAAGAACATTTACACCTATTGGAATACTTGCTCTTCTCACTACCTCTTGAACCACTACTGTCATCGCGGCAAACGTTTCCCTAGAAGCATATTTGGCAAACGGCGTATCACGAAGGTTCTCCACAAGCCCTGCATCGGCTCCGCCCCGCTCCAACGTGTCAAGATCACGTAATGCGGTGTCGATAATCGGTCTTACGCCTCCACCAGCATAGCAATAACTCCCTGGCAGCGGAGATAGGTGAATCATTCCAATGAGCGGTTTCTCAACTTTAAATGGTTCCATAATATCCAGATTATATCCTTTGCTGCCTCCGATCGACAAGAATCTAGTTGTGGCGCATTCCTATCCTTGAAAGCCTGTCTATTTGCCATCTTCTTTGATGGTTGACTTATCTAGGTATTTACCTGTATAATACCTCTAAGAGCATGTATTATCCTAGGAGCACCACGGTGATCATATGCTTGGGGTTCTTTCATTATGTGTGCATGGAGGGTTGAGAACGCGTGATAGAGCAGAACATTTCCTTTAGAAATAGACCCTGGCAAGCAAACTTGCGATTTGGCGTTGCCTTTTTTTGCGTGGTGTTCGGCTCTGTTCTTCAAGGCTTACCCGCCTCTCCTGGAGACGTTGTAATCAATGAAATTGCTTGGATGGGGACGGAAGCAAGCTCGGGAGACGAATGGATCGAGTTAGCTAACAATACGAATACCCCAATCAACATCAAGGATTGGTCCATTCATGGAGCGGATACCGGAGAGTGTGTGAATTTCGGAGATGCTGATGGAAACAGAAGCTGGGTTGTCCCTTCTCATGGCTACCTGATCTACGCAAGTCATGAAGATGACGTCAATACCTCTGCGATGGAAACGAACGTTGATATCTGGGATGCAACTATAAGCATGCTTAACTCGTCTCCCGGCCAAGTAGTTCTCTACGATGCTCCAAACTGCACGGGCACCGAAATCGACAGAGTAAATCAACCCACCGGAGGCTGGTTCGCGGGCAACAGCACAGATAGAACAACCATGGAACGAATTGACCCCGGTGCAGCGGGCACAGAACAAGCCAACTGGGTGACAAATGACCCCGATGTAGCAAGAAACGGACTTGACGCCAACCAATCTCCAATCAATGGCACACCCAAGTCAAAGAACTCAGCCACAAATTCACCGCCAACTGCCGCATTCACCTATTCCCCGTCAACCCCTACCACCCAGCAGACAATTCAGTTCACCGATAAATCAACTGACCCTGACGGCTCCATCCCCTCCTGGCAATGGAGCTTTGGCGATGGGGGCAGCTCAACAACACAAAACCCTACTCATCAGTACACAGATGACGGAGCCTACACCGTCACATTAGAAGTAACTGATGACGATGGCGCAACAGATAGCACTTCCCACAGTGTTACAGTTTCTAACCAGGCCCCTGTCGCCAGCTTTGTCTACAGTCCGTCCAAGCCAGAGATTAACGAAATCGTAAACTTTGATGCCTCCGGTTCTGACGATCTCGATGGCTCAATTGAGGAATACGAGTGGGATTTCGGTGATAGTTCAACAGGAATAGGCCAAAAGCTAGCTCACAGCTATTCCGACAATAATACATACACTGCTACCTTGACCGTCACCGATGACGATGGTGCAACAGATAGTACTTCCAAGGATGTGGTCGTAGCCGCTCCAAATCTCCCCCCCGAGGTCAACCTAAACACCCCCACCGGTGAACAGATATGGAAGGGAGCAGAGGAGATAGAGTGGGAGGCAAGCGATGCTAATGACAGTGAAGATAGCCTAAAGATAGCCCTCAGTTACTCTCCTGATAATGGGATCACCTGGAACACGATCGTAACAGACACAGAAAATGATGGCGCCTACAGCTGGGACACTACCAAGGTAGCTAATGGAG
>JAUWOJ010000092.1 GCA_030612175.1 Candidatus Bipolaricaulota bacterium
GGATGAGCCTTACTTCACGGGTACAGGTTTTCCTGGAGATTTCATGATCAACTATCATCTGTATCGCGACTATTTTCCTCTCATGGCGCTCTCCCGTTACCGAACTGCGGTGGGTGATAAGACATGAAGGTAGTGAAATCAGATGTCCTTGGGTTCTGCTTCGGGGTGCGACGAGCGGTAGAGATGATCGAAAACGAACTCAGGGATAATGGCCCTCTGTGCACCCTCGGGGCAATCGTTCATAACACACACGTGGTCAGTGGTTTGTCAGATGAAGGAGGACAGTTAGTACATAGCCTGGATGAGGTTCCTGAGAACGGAGCTGTAGCGATTACCGCGCACGGAGCAGGTGAAGAGATCTACAAAGAGATCAAACGTCGAAACCTGCGACTAATAGATACTACATGTCCGATCGTACGTCGCGCGCAGGAAACGGCTGCCACTATGGTTAAGGATGGATTCTTTGTCCTCTTGTATGGCGAGAGAGATCATCCGGAGGTGAAAGGGATTCTCTCTTGGACGCGCGGGAAAGGGGAAGCCACCATGTCGTCGGAGGCTGCTGTTCCCGGCAAAGCAAAAAGGATCGCTGTCATTTCTCAGACGACGAAAAAGCGAGAATTGTTTGCCAAGTTTGCTCAACAGATTACGGGACAATACGCAAGCAAGCTCGAAGAGATCCGCATTATTGACACGACATGCCCAGAGACCGGTAGAAGATATCAGGCGGCGCGGGAATTGGCTCATGAGGTAGAGGCGCTTTTTGTAGTAGGAAGCCATTCTTCGGCTAATACACGTAAGCTTGCTGAAACGTGCTGTGAAACAAAGATACCGACTTATCACATCGATTCAACGTACGAAGTTAAGGTGGAGTGGCTTGCCGGAATAAGTCGAGTTGGCGTGACTGCGGGAGCATCTACGCCAGATTACATAATTGACGAAGTTGTTTCTCAGTTAGAGGACCCTACTGAAAGGAAAGCAAGGGTCAAGAGGGGTAAAGGATATTGAAAAGTTCCAAAGCAATAACACCTACACATATCACCGAAGGGTCCAAGATAAGACTTTATCGCAAGGTTATCAAGCGGCGAGCAAGCGCGGCGGCGGAGTTCATTGACATTACAGCAGAAGTAAGGGAGTTTCTCGAAGAAACGGGTATTTCTGAGGGGTCAGTGTTGGTCTTCTCTCGACATACTACAGCGGGAATTGAAATCAACGAACATGAGCCGCTTCTCCTTCGCGACATGGCCTATTTTCTGGATAAGCAAGCGCCCAAGAGCTCCGATTATAAGCATAACGATTTCGTCGTCCGCACGGCAAACATGACCGCAGATGAGTGTCCTAATGGACATGCTCACTGCCAACATCTTATGCTCAACTCTAGTGAAACAATACCAGTCGCTGCCCGGCAGCTCATGTTAGGAGAATGGCAGCGGATATTCCTGATTGAGCTCGACCGCCCACGGGAACGTGAGGTTGTCATACAAATCCAGGGATGGTAGTGGATCACCTAAAAAAGTTCCTCACTCTTCCGTCGACTCCTCCGTCATTTGCCAAGGCACGGCGAATATGCGCGGAGCTTGCCGGTTCTCACTATGAAAATTTCACCCTTGTCTCTTATCTTGTTCCTCACAAGATGCGCGGTCACATTGTTGCCCTTTATGCTTTCTGTCGTGTGGTTGATGATATTGGCGATGAGGCTCCGGGGGACCGACTTACCTTACTAGATCGATTTGGCGAGGAATTGCGGAACACTTATCGTGGATCCCCTCGTCATCCGGTAATGGTTGCGCTGCAAAAGACAATCGAGCAATTCAATCTCCCCGAAGAGCTTTTTTGCAGGTTGATTGAAGCAAACAGGATTGATCAACAAAAAACACGGTACCTGACGTTTGACGAATTACTGGACTATTGCGATCATTCAGCAAACCCAGTTGGAAGACTTTTCCTTATGATGTTCGGCTATGAGAACGAGAAGCTTTTTTCTCTCTCCGACAGCACCTGTACTGGCCTGCAACTGACAAACTTCTGGCAGGATCTACGCCGGGATTTTGACATGGAGAGAGTATATCTCCCCCAACAGGACATGGAGCGCTTTGGCGTAACAGAGGAAGATCTTTCCAGGAATGCGGCCAATGATTCACTTAGAGAGTTGCTCCGTTTTCAGGTGGAGCGAGCGCGAGACTATCTTGCTTCTGGTCTTCCATTGATTGACCACGTGCGTGGGCATCTAAGGGTAGATATTGCCTTGTTCTCCCGTGGAGGGCTGGCAATTCTGGATAAGATTGAAAGCGCGAGATACGATACATTACAGATGCGCCCTACATTGAATAAGCAAGAGAAGATAAGGCTATTTGTATTGACACTTTTTCCCTGGCGATGGAAGCGATGGATAGGCAATTAACATCCTGTTACAAGGCTTGCGCTAAGCTTACCCGCTGTAAGGCAAAGAACTTCTACTTTGCCTTTATCACTCTTCCTAAGCAAAAGAGGTATGCTATCTACGCTGTCTATGCGTTCTGCCGCGAGGCGGATGATATCGCTGATGGAAGTGCACCCCTTCCACAAAAAAGAACCGCGCTCGAACAGCTGCGTAATCGGCTTAGAGAAGCGGCATCGGGAAACCCGCAGACACGACTGGATGTTGCCCTTTCTGACGCGATGAAACACTATCAGATTGCGTTTAGCGATCTTGTCAAGGTTATCGATGGAGTAGAGATGGACTTAACGATAACACACTACCAAACCTTTGATGATCTGAAACGGTATTGTCACTGTGTCGCTGCAGCAGTGGGGTTGAGTGTGCTTCCAGTTCTTTCCTATCAGCATGGGACCACCGCTTGTTCAGGGGCGCGGAAATGGGCAATTGCGCTTGGGTTGGGAATGCAGCTCGCAAACATTGTACGCGATGTGGATGAGGATATTAGGCGCGGACGTTGCTACATTCCTATAGAAGACCTCAACCGATTTGGCGTAAGCAAAGAAGATCTAGAACAGGGCAAGCTAGGCAAGTGTACGCGAGAGCTCTTTTCTTTCCAAATCGCAAGGGCAAGAAGCTACATGCACGCTGGAGAAAAGCTGCTTGAATACCTACCACGTCGCTCCCGTGGCTGTCCTGCACTCCTTATAGGGATCTATTCCCGTATCCTCAACCGGATCGAACAGCGAAGGTACGACGTGTTTTCTGGCCGTATTTCCTTGACAACCCGCGAGAAGCTTTCCCTTACCCTGCGCACGCTGATACAAGGTCATCCATGAACAGAGTAGTGATCATTGGTGGGGGCATGGCAGGAGTTACCGCTGCCTGTTCACTAGCAAGACAAGGAAAAAGTGGTCTCGTATTTGAGCGCGCACCACGTTTAGGAGGACGAGCCAGTTCATTCTACCACATGGGTATGAATGAATGGGTAGATTATGGGCAGCATGTGCTGATGCGCTCCTGCACGGAGACAATCGCGTTTTTGTCTCAAGTGGGGGCAGCAGATGGAGCTTGTTTTCAAAAGCGGCTAAGGGTTCCACTTGTTTGCGGCTCGCGGAAATCTCTTCTCGTATCGATGCCG
>JAUWOJ010000052.1 GCA_030612175.1 Candidatus Bipolaricaulota bacterium
ACCCAGTAAACGCAACCTCTGGTTGACGTTACTCCGATCACCAACTATAGTAATCCTACATGCTGGCAAGGAGGATTGATGGGTCGTCAGAAAAAGCCGCGCTACTGCAGGGGCTTCGCTGGGTTCAACCTGTTCAAACCAAGCGGCATCCCTCTATCACAACTTCAATTCATTGAAATAGCGCTCGATGAGCTAGAAGCAATGCGTCTATGCGACCTGGAAGGGCACGATCAGACACAAGCTGCCCTGGAAATGGAAATCTCGCGCGGGACAATTCAACGGCTTCTTTACTCTGGTCGACAGAAACTGATCAGTGTAATAATCTACGGAAAAGCCTTAGTAGTACAAGATTCAAGCCATGTGATCATTCGTGGCCCCGGCCACGGGATGCGACACGGCCGCAAGCGGCACGGGTAAGGCTGCAACCTAATGAGCAAGTTTTCCTATCTCCTCATCAGCTCCATAATCATAGGAGTTGACCGCCTGCTGAAACACTGGGCAGCAACATTTCTTACTCTTTCCACCCCTCACCCCTTGCTTGGCCAGGCAATCAGGCTAACACGGGTTCACAATACAGGTGGGGCCTTCGGAATCTTTCCAGGAAGTAGAACGTTGTTCTTGGCCATCTCTTTCACAGCTGCGCTGCTAATTACTTTCATGCTTTCTACAGCACGCTATCGCAGTCGATTGATAAACACCGGACTAGCCTTGGTGCTAGCTGGAGCAATTGGAAACTTGATTGACCGATTGTCCATGGGATATGTGCTCGACTTCTTTGAAATACGCGGCCTCACTGTGTTTAACCTGGCTGACGCTTGCATAAGCATAGGAATAGCGCTAATCATCTTTTATACTCTAGTTGGGGGTAAGAAACATCGATCTACAAGGTAAGCTTATCGTTTTTGAAGGAATTGATTTCACCGGCAAATCTACACAAGTAGAGCTCCTTGCCAACTATCTGCGCAAGAAAAACCTCATAGTGACAACAACGCACGAACCAGGAGGAACACCATTAGGAGAAAAGCTACGTAAGATTATTCTGTCGCGGAGAAACGATGAGCTTCTCCCTTTTTCTGAGCTTTTGCTTCTGATCACCTCCCGCGCACAACTCTGTTCCGAAATCATAGAGCCAGCCTTACATATGGGACACGTTGTGATCTCCAGCCGCTATCGATTCTCTAGCGTTGCCTACCAGGGCTACGGCCGGGGGATAGATCTTGGTTTGGTGGAACACTTGAACGACGCAGCTACTCAGAACCGGGCTGCTGACATCACTTTTCTTATTGACCTCCAAGCTAAGCTCGCCGTGCAGCGCAAACCAAAGAAACACGACCGGATCGAGAAGGAAGACCTGTTGTTCTATCGCCGCGTTCGCCAAGGCTACCTGAAACTAGCCCATAATAATCCACTGGTGAAGATAATTGATGGTGCTATGTCAGTAGAAAGAATCGCTCGAGCCGTCATCGATCACCTAGACCAATAACATTGCTTCTTGATGCAACAATCTGGTATCATGAATATCCAATAATCGGGAGCAAGGGGGGATCGAAATGGAATTCACGTGTATGAAAAAAGACCTGGTATTTGGCGTAAAGCTTGCCAGCTATGCTTTGGGAACCCGCAGCGGTATGCCAATTCTCTCCGGGTTGAAGATGGAGACAGAAGGAAATAGGCTACACATCTGCACAACCGATCTGGAACAAGCCATACGTTGTGAAATCCCAATCGAGAACAATGTGAACGATGAAACTGCTGTGCTGAACGGAACGGTCCTTTCTCAGATAACGGCTCACCTTCCACAAGATGAGAAACTCACAATAAGGACAGATTCTGAGCATGGGACCGTTGTCAAGCTGCGTTGCGGTGAAGCAATGTTTGATCTACCAACTCTTCCCGCTGAAGACTACCCCAAGATCCCTTCTCTGCCAGAAAAAAAGATTGCCGTTATAGAGACCAAACGTTTCCACAATAGCCTTGATCAAACAGCCTTCTCCTCCCTAAAAGCAGGCGAAACCACGCGACTTAGCCTAACCGGTGTGGATATCGTCCTCAAGGACAGCGCGTTGAAAATGATTGCCACTAATGGCTACCGTCTTGCGCTGAAAAAAGTTGAGGCCAAAGAGGTTCTCGAGGAAGGTGAATACCTGATCGAGGCAAGCGTGCTAACCAATCTGGACCGAGTCCTTTCTCAACTAGAAGCAGACACGGTGGAACTGTACAGGGGGGAAGGACAACTTTTCTTCCAGGCAAGCGGAACAACCTTTATGGCGAAAACGATCGCCGAAGAGTTCCCAGATTTCGATCGTGTAATCCCCAAGGAAAACCAGATTAGTCTAGTATTCAATCGACATGCACTGCTGGACGCGTTGCAGCGGATTGAGATTACTGCCGCGGAAGAATCAGGAGCAGTTGTCTTTCGCGCGACAGACGAGGAAAGCGCCGTACAGATCAACTCCTCGTCAAAAAACAAGGGAGACGCTGCTGAACGCGTACGACTAGAGAAGGTCCCTTCAGGGACAATAGAGATTTCCTTCAAGGCCGAGTATCTGATTGAGGTCCTCAAGCGAATGGCCTCTACCGAGATAGTCCTGTGGGTCTCTGCAACGGACAAGGCCGGACTAGTGGAACCTTACGGGGACAACTTTGCCGCGGAGGACGAAGGTTTCTTATACGTATGTATGCCGGTTCGCTCGTCTACTTAGCCGGAGCCTTCTAGCAGCAACGAACGAGCTGCGTCAAGCCCAGCCCTAAGAGCTTCATCTACTTTCTCAGTTTGTGGCCCTCCGCCTTGAGCAAATGTCGAGTTTCCGCCACCGCCGCCGCCAAGGATAGAAGCCATTGTACGCACAAGAACGCCTGCATTGATCCCTCCTATCCCATCGCTTGCCTTGCAAACAACAAGTCCTCGATCATTGTGGTTTCCAGCAAGAAGCACGACCGCTGGACGCGATTTTTGTTCAATAAGGTCAGAAAGTTGCTTGGTCTCCGCAATCTGTGCGTCATGGCGTCCAGAAATAAGGCGAATTCCTGCCACTTTCTCCGCTCCGGAGACTAGCTCATCGCTTATACTTGTGAGAGACTGCTGAACCACCTGCTCTGCTCGAGCGCGTAGGCCCTCCATCTCTGTGCGTAATTTCCTCAGCCCTTCCGGTGGATCACCTCCCAATTCCGATCGCAATTGTAGAAGAACCTTATCAGTTTCGCGGAGCCAGCTAAGTGCATTATCACCAGTAACTGCATGGATCCGCCGCACTCCTGAGGAGATACTCTCTTCGGAAGTAATCTTGATCAAACCGATTTCACCACTCCGAGAGACATGCGTGCCGCCACATAACTCCTGGCTAGAATCGCCCACTGACACAACACGAACAAGATCCTTTCCCTTGTACTCCTCGTCAAAATGCGCCAGCGCTCTCATCTTTTTAGCTTCAAGGAGGGGCATTTCCTGGGTTTTCACCAAGACATCGGCAAGCACAGTCTCATTGACCAAATCTTCTATCTCTGCTATCTCCTCAGCATTGACCCCTTCAAAATGAGAAAAATCAAAACGCAGCTCCTTATCGGATACACGGGAACCGGCCTGCATCACATGCTTGCCAAGCACCGCACGTAAGGCGGCATGAATAAGGTGAGTAGCTGTGTGGTTACGCGCGATTCTCCTTCGCCTGACGGCATCAACCCCTAGCTTGCATTTGTCTTCAACAGCGAAGGCCCCCTCCACAACTTGGACTTGATGAAGAAATACTCCGCGCGAGGTTTTCTTAACACCTACAATTCTTCCCAAACCTGTCCGGCTCAGATTCTCTACCTTCCCACCGTCAGCAATCTGTCCGCCCGCCTCTGCATAAAATGGCGTCCGGTCAAATACCAACTGTTTTATCGCGGAATCCTTCGCGTCCAAGTCAAGGATTTGCCCCTCGGTTTGCATAACCTGATAACCAACGAATTCGGTGGGGTGTATTTCACTGACTGAAGTTCCGTTTTCCTCTGGAGAATTCAAGAGTGGAGCCCTTCGTGAACGAGCTCGTTGTTTCTCCATTCCCTGACGAAAACCCTCAACATCAATAACTATCCCCTTTTCAGCGGCAATCTCCTTGGTCATTTCCAAAGGGAAGCCATAGGTATCGTAGAGCTCAAAGGCAATATCGCCACAAAGAGAAATATTGCCTTCTCCTACGAGTGCATCTAAGATCTCCCCCAGGCGTCGTTCTCCGTCACGCAGTGTCTTGCGAAATGTCTTCTCTTCGTGAACGATGACCCGTTCGGCCAAAGAGCTGATTGAGCCGATTTCGGGGTAGACTGCCTCAAGTGAGTCAACAACTGGCCCAACAAGCGCGGGCAGGACTCCTGAAGGGAGACCAAGTCGCTCGCCAGCCCGCACTGCGCGGCGCAGAACCCGCCGCAATACATACCCTTGCTTATCGTTTCCTGGAACAACGCCGTCCGCAAGTAGGAAAACTACACCACGAATGTGATCGGCTATGATATTCCTATTTATCAGGTCTGTTGGCGAGAGAGTCCGTGGTACACTTGCCTCGATTGCCTGTATGATCGGCTGAAACAGGTCGATCTCGAAATCGCTCTGTACCCCTTGCAGCACAGCAGCCATTCTCTCTAGCCCCATACCCGTATCAATACTCTTCTGCTTAAGTGAAATAAGATCTCCATTCTCCTGGGTTTCATATTCCATAAACACAAGGTTCCAAATCTCGGAAAAGCGGCCACAATCGCAGACAACACCACGGCAATTTGTTCCACACGCTTTGTCTTCGCCGACATCATAGAAAACTTCGGAATCGGGGCCACATGCCCCAGTATCCCCCACTGGCCCCCACCAATTATGCTCTTTCCCCAGTCGCGCGATTCTATCGCCTGGAATCCCTATGAGATCGTGCCAGATCGAGTATGCTTCCATATCTCCTTCGTAAACAGATGCCCACAATCGATTGGGAGCGATCGCGAGCTCCTTGGTAAGGAACTGCCACGCTAACTTGATGGCTTCTTCTTTGAAGTAATCACCAAAAGAGAAGTTTCCAAGCATCTCGAAGAAAGTATGATGCCATGCTGTCTTACCAACATTTTCAATATCCGTGGTGCGAAAGCATTTCTGGCAGGTAGTTACCCTTGGAAAAGGCGAAACAAGGCGCCCGGAGAAGAACTCCTTAAACTGTACCATCCCTGCCGAGTTGAACAGCAGGGTGGGATCTTTGGGCAGAAGCGATGAGCTAGGAAGAAGCTTGTGCCCATGCTGCGCGAAATAATCAAGATACAGGTTGCGTAGTTGGCTGGCTTGCATAGAGAGCCTCCTTCTCGTAACTAAGGATTCTAATTGCCATCTAGTGCGAAATCAAAAATCCCACTTTGCACACTTCGCTAGTTTGCGCTCAAAGCATGCGCGTTCTATACTATAACAGCTTATGGAATCCCTATTGATCTTTCTCAACAAGAGGAGAATATTATGGGGGGCATAGGTCGATACATAGTACAGCGATTCATGCTGACTATTCCTATGCTCCTTATCTTGGTCACCTTGGTCTTTCTTATTCTGCGCGTGATGCCCGGAGACCCTGTATCGGCAATGCTCGGTGGCAGGAACATCTCTCCGCAACTGATGGATGAGTACCGCCATAAGATGGGGGTCGATCGCCCGATTCCTGTGCAGTACATTGAGTACCTCAGTGGAATTCTTCACGGCAATTTTGGCAAATCCTTTCGCACGAATAAGCCTGTGGTGACTGAGCTGTTCACACGTTTCCCCGCCACACTGGAACTCGCGTTCTTTGGCCTGTTCTTCGCCGCGATCTTTGGGTTTAGCACGGGCATCCTTTCTGCAACCCGTGCTGACCAGCCAATCGACCACATCGTGCGCATATTCCACATTGGCTCGTTCGCTATTCCTCTTTTCTGGCTCGGCCTGATGCTGCAGGTAATCTTTGCGGTGAAGCTCGGCTGGCTGCCAGTGGCAAGCCGGCTTGGGGGACGAATCGCTTTCACTTTTCAGTCAATTACCGGCTTTTACCTGCTCGACTCGCTACTGGGGGGAAATACTAAGGTGATCGCCGATGTCGCCAAACACCTGGTACTACCAGCGATCACACTAGGGTTTGCTCAAGCCGGGTTGCTCGGCCGGATGAGTCGAGCGAGTATGCTTGAGGTTCTCGACCAAGACTACGTTACTACTGCGCGAGCAAAGGGGCTCAAGGAGCGGATTGTCGTCATGTCGCATGCCTTGCGAAACGCATTGATTCCTATTGTTACCGTATTCGGGCTTCAGTTTGCCATTCTCATGGGGGGAGCCGTTCTTACCGAGACCGTCTTCTCATGGCCTGGCGTGGCAAGCTTTCTTGTGCGATCGATTGAGGCGCGCGACTGGCCAGCGATCCAAGGGAGCGTAGTGTTTATTGCAATATTTATCTCCGCTATCAATCTGATCGTTGATATCACGTATTCGTTTATAGATCCACGGGTGAGGTACTAGAGAATGACGCGCATGTTGGTAAAGGGACTCGATTGGATCGTCCGCAACGTCACCCACGGTAGTCATGCGCTGCGAAAACAGACTATCCTCAAGATCGGCCTGATTACTGTTTCCCTCTTCCTGCTCGTCACCGTGCTTGCCCAGTACTCGTGGTTCATTCCTTACGATCCCGTCTATTATAGAGATGCTCCGCGACTTGAGGGGCCCTCGATCAGGCACTTGATGGGGACCGACCAACTGCACCGCGACGTATTCAGTCGCGTGATTTCCGGAGGAAAAGCCTCCCTAATCGTTGCTTTCGGCGCAGTCGCGCTGAGTATGAGTACCGGGTCGATTCTCGGATGGATCTCCGGATTCACCGGAGGTTTCTTCGATCGTTTCCTCTCCTTGATCATGGATGCGATCTACTCCTTTCCATCGATGATCCTCGCCATTACACTTGTCGCTATGTTCGGCGCGGGGATTGGCCCAATGATTTGGGCGGTTGGGTTTGTCTACATTCCAACATACTTCCGCGTGACTCGTGCCGAAGTCTTACAGGTTCGCGAAGCAACATACATAGAAGCGATCCGCGCCGTTGGCGCAACTAATATACGCATCATTCTTCGACACGTCGCCCCCAACACGGTGAATGCGATCATGGCTGTCTCTTCATTCAACCTAGCCGACGCCATTCTCACCGTTGCCGCCCTTTCTTTCCTTGGGTTCGGCCTCCCTCCCCCTGCGCCGGATTGGGGCTTTGATATCCAGAATGGCCAGAAGTTCCTCCAATCAGGCTCATGGTGGCTTATTACCTTCCCCGGGTTGATGATCATTGCCTTATCGCTTGGGTTCGGGTTAATTGGTGAAGGAATCAGTGATCTGGTCAACCCAAAACGGAAACGGAAGCGTGTTTGATTTTTCCGAAGAGCTGTGCTAAGGTGAGATAAAAGAAATCCATATCTTCTGCAAGGAGGTGATATCCGCCACACTCAAGTATCTAACGTAGGTAAATGGTTCACCGATAAGTAAGGAGGTAACAAAGATGAAAAGAGTGTTAGGTATCGTATTGGTAATCGGGCTCCTGGCTTCGGCGGCAGTGGCTGCAACAGCGCAAGAGCCCTTGATCATTGGAACAACCGACCGTGTAACACAGCTCGCGTTCGCGAATAGTTATGACCATTACTCTTGGCACGTCCTGCGGGCGA
>JAUWOJ010000062.1 GCA_030612175.1 Candidatus Bipolaricaulota bacterium
CACAACGGAATACACGATTGCTCCTTCATTCTCTACATTCATGCTGTCCACCGAGGTCATAAAACGGCTTGACCTAGTGATCGCGGGAATAAGCTTCGGGGCGGGACTCGACCTTATTCAAGGAGAGATTGGACTAGCCACCCCCATTATAGAGTCTGTGTCGCCTGGTTTTCAGTCCGTCTTGGATGAACTTCATCTTGATGGGCTTTTCTGGTCGGCATTTGCCGCCCACGCGACCTTCGGGGTTGAGGTTGGCCTGCCATTCTTGCGCTTGGCTGGCGAGGCACGCTTCGTGCTTCCCATAAGTCAAACACCAGGATATTGGCAGATCAAGGTTGGCCAATGGGCTGGAAGCGTAGAACTAGCGATTCGTTTCTGATGGACAACAAAGCGTTACTAAAACAGGCAATGGAAGCGCGTAAACACGCCCACTGTCCATATTCGCGCTTTCCAGTTGGAGCAGCGCTCCTTTGCGCGGATGGAACCGTGTACACTGGAGCGAATGTGGAGAATGCGGTAAATGGCCTATCGATCTGCGCTGAGCGAGTGGCTCTGTTTAATGCAGTCTCCGCGGGAAAACATGATTTCGTCAAGCTAGCAGTTGTTTGCGAGGCTGCTTACTGCCGTCCATGTGGAGCATGCCGACAGGTGCTTCATGAACACGCACCTGACCTTGAGATCGTGATGGGAAGCTCGCAAGGAACATACAAGAGCACAACAATCAGCAATCTGCTCCCCGAGGCGTTCTCTCTGTAGCCTCTCTAGGCGGCGATGCGTTCGATAACTAGCTCGGGGGCGACAACGGACCGCTCCCCAATCTTGTAGGCCTCTCTGACCATAGCACGGGCTTCCTCAAGGCTCGCAGCGCTGTTTACGTGCAGAATCGCGAGTGGTTTCCCCTTTTCAGCCCGATCGCCAATCTTCTTTATAAGTTCTATCCCCACGGCGTGGTCAACCGTATCCCCTTTAACGAATCGACCGGCGCCGAGCAGATTCGCGGCACGGCCGATCATAAGAGCGTTGAGCTCAGTGACAACACCAGCGCGAGGAGCGAGGATATTAATCTGCTTGCTCGCCGTAGGAAGCAACGAGAAATCCTCGATAACTGCCGGATCTCCGCTCTGGTTTCCTATCAGGGTCCGGAATTTGTCCAGGGCGGCCCCATTGTGTAATAATTCATGCAGTTTTTGAACCGCGTCTTCCTGTCTGGTCTCCTTCTCCGAAAAAAGGAGAAGTTCCGCTCCTAGTTCACAGGACAGATCCTCCAAATCTTGTGGGCCTTCCCCTTTGAGCGTGCGTATTGCTTCTTTCACCTCTAGTGAGTTGCCTACCATCTTCCCCAAAGGCTGAGACATGTCGGTAATGATGGCTGAGATCTTGCGCCCAAGCTGTGTGCCGATCGAAACGAGTCCACAGGCAAGTTGGCGCGAGTCTTCCAATCTTGGAAGAAATGCTCCGGCACCAACCTTAACATCGATCACAATTCCCCTCGCCCCGCCAGCAATCTTCTTCGACATGATTGAGGCAGTGATTAGTGGGAGGGAATCAATCGTAGAGGTGACATCACGCAATTCATACAACAGTCGATCCGCGGGAACCATGTCCTCAGTATGATCGGCAAGAGCAAACCCACTATCCTCCACGAGCGCTAGAAACTCCTTGCGCGACAGGTCAGTCCGAAATCCGGGAATCGATTCCAACTTATCGATTGTACCTCCTGTATGTCCAAGTGCCCGACCGGAGAGCTTGGCTACGGTCAAACCGGCAGAGGCAAGCAGTGGAATCAATACAAGCGAAGTCGTATCTCCTACACCACCGGTGGAATGCTTGTCTACCGGGAAACCAGACATCGCGGAGAGATCAAGCATCTCTCCTGAATGAGCCATGATATCCGTGAGGCTTGCTGTTTCCTCTTCGTCCATTCCGCGGAAGTAGATCGCCATCAATAAGGCCGACATCTGATAATCCGGAATCTTCTCCGAAACAAAACCGTTAATCAGATTCCTGATTTCGACCCGGGTCAGCGTTCCCCCATCACGTTTCTTTCTGATCAAATCGACTGTCTTCATGCCTTCAATTCTAGGCTTCAACCTCATCCTTGTCCAGTCGATCCTCAATTAATACAGCTGACGGGCTCGCGTCAAATTGGTATACTTGCTTATCTGGAGGTGCGATCATGGCAAGTTTTCCTCGTTTCTTGTTTCGTGTAAAGGACAAACATATCGAAGAGGAAGCAAAATAATTGGTAGCAAGTCTTGGATTCAACGACATTGAAATCCGAAGGGACGATACCATAAAAGATGCATGGCTTGAGGATAACAAACTACTCAAGACAACTTACGGATTAGGTGACATTCGAGAGTACCTGGAAGCACTGGTTTCAGTCAAATAAGTAAGACCTAAAAGAAAAAGGGGGACTGGCTGCTCAGGGACAGGCTACTTTTTCTGAAAACTGTCTACTGAGAACTGCCTTCTCACCCTCACCCAGCCTCTCCCTTCATTGAGGGAGAGGGATTGAAGGCCAACAGCTCCCTCACCTGAAAACTGAGGACTGATAACTTTCTTTTCTGTTTTCCTCTGCGGTTGAGTAGTTATCAGTAATCAGTTACCAGTCGTTAGTTCGTCCCTACCATTCAACCAATCAACTATTTAGCTGGTTTTGGCTGCCGACTGCTTCTCGACTCCTGACTCCCGACTGTCTTTCCCTGCCTTCCTCTGCGATTTCTTGGTTTCCCAGGTAATATGTGTTACAATATCGACGTTTGCCCCTTTCTTTAGGGTGATAAGAGGGGTCGCAAAAGGTGACAGACGAATAGCGTCAAGCATGGAGGTAGGCATGATTGAGATTAAGGACTTTCGTATCTTCTCTGATCTCAGAGAGAAGGATCTACAAAAACTCCGAGAGGCTGTGCGCAAGATCAGTTATGGCCGCGGGGAGATCATTTTCCAAGAAGGCGCGCCTGCTTTTGGCTTTTACCTTGTCTTTAAAGGCATGGTCAAATTAGTCAAGCGGAGCATGCGGGCAAAGAGCCAGATCCTAAAGATTGCCGGGCCAGGAGAGATCCTCGGCGAGACTACTCTGTTTGATAAGGGAAGCCATAATGCTTATGCCAAAACACTTGAGCCTGTAGTGGTTGGCTTTATTGAGCGTGGCGACTTCTTTTACTTCCTTGAACACCACCCAAGAACTGTTTTTCGTCTGTACGAAAACTTCTCTCAAGAACTAAAGGCATTTCAGAACAAGTTGGCTGAGCGATCGTACTCCTCAAGCAAGGAGCGTCTCGCCCGGCTGATCCTGCATCTGGGAAAGAGTGGAGTGGAACTGTCCCGCACCGAGCTAGCCGAGATGGCTGGCGTCTCATCGAAGACAGCCATTCGCACGCTGAGCGAGCTCGAGAGCAGGGCAATCATTGCCATCGAAAGCCGCAAGATTGACATCCTTAGAGAAGACTATCTACAAAAGCTGATTGAACCCTTTTCGACAGTTACAAGACCCAATCTAATCATCTAGATTGGGAAGAAGATCTCCCCAATAAGTGACCACTGTCCTTACGTTTCTATGGACACGCTTTTACAGTAGACATGGGCACTTGTGCCTATTGACGAAGTAGAAACATTGCTCAAGGACGGTATGCACTTAGCAAATAAGCCGAACGCGGTTGAGCGTGTTATTATTGTTGTTACCGCATACGGAATCGCAATTCTCACCATAGTCCTTCTGCGCCTCTCAGGTTACCATCCTTTTGGGCTTATCGTTATGGCCTGTGCTATTCCATTGGCAATTGGAGCTAGTTCCCTAGGGCTAAGAGGAGGGCTCGTCCTTGCCCTCGCAACCTGGCTTATCGGTCTACCATTCCTGCTAACAGGAAGCCAGGGGACCCCAGGATTTCTGCTCACATTTCTGGCAACTAACCTGGCGGTCGGAGGAGGAATAGGATTGGTGAACAACGCCAGGAAAGCCCGGCGTGGAAAATGGCAGCGAGCAAAAAACCTTGATAGAGACTATAGCAATGAGATTTTCGAGAACTCGCTTAACATGATTCACTTCATAGATAAGGACGGCAACATACTGAAACGCAATGAAATCTCACGCGATACCCTTGGATACCAATCCGAGCGCTCTCTACAATTCGCCAAATATGTGCATCCGGATGACGTGTCTTCAATTAAGGTTGAACTTGCGCGGCTGTTTGAGAGAGGAGAGATACGCGATGTGAGGGTTCGTTTCATCTCGCAGAAACGCACGGTAATTCCAGTGGAAATAAGAGCGACACGAGCGACACAGAGGGTGGCTGTGGTAGAAGCATGTGATCTACGTCAGCGAGTGGAGCTTGAACGCCGCTTGATGGAAACAGAAGCTCTTTATCGATACCTAATTGAGGACGCAATCGACACACTGGACTCAGGAATTATTATTACTGATCGCAAGAGACAAGTTGTGTGGGCAAACAAGACCATTGAACGTTTCTTCGGGATCGATCGCGATGGTTTGATTGGAATTGACGGATTGCGTGCCTTTTCACGGTACGCTGACGTGTTTGAAGACAGCAAAGATATCCAACAAGCCGTCAAGGAAGCGTTCGAAAAGGGTGGGAAGATCGATTCATGTGCCTGCGACGTGCGTCCTGGGCCAAAACGAAAAGGGAGAAGTCTCGAATATCGATCGATCCCCATTGCCACCAAGCGCTATACCGGTGGACGCATAGATCACTATATCGACATTACAAGAATCAAGCAACTGGAAAATGGATTGCGAGAAAAGACAGCACGCCTCGAGCAGAGTAATGAGAAACTGGAAGAATTCTCTCATGTCGTATCCCATGACCTAAAGGAACCGCTGCGCACAGTGGAAGCATTCAGTGGATTTGTGCTAGAAGACTACGCGGATCGACTCGATGAGGAAGGCGTAGGCTACTTGAAAACGCTGAAGAAGTCTTCAGCCCGCATGCGCGCGTTAATCAATGATCTTCTCAAGCTGTCCAGCGTTCATATGGATACTAGCTCGTTCGAGCAGATCAACATACAGCGATTATTAGAAGAAACGAGGCAGGACCTTGAAGTTCGCCTGAAAGGAGTTAACCTTCAGATTGCGGACAACTTGCCGGCCGCGGTAGGAAGTAAGACCCGTATAAGAGAGCTGTTTAGTAATCTAATAGTAAACGCAATCAAGTACAATGATAAAGCCCTGCCCACGGTGCGCGTCGGTTACTTGGAAAAATCGGAGAACAGAGGAATGAACACCTTCTTCGTGCAAGACAACGGAATAGGAATAGAATCTCGGTACCAAGAACGGATTTTTGGCATATTCGAAAAACTTAACCCAAAGGAAGACCAAGAAGGAACCGGAGCAGGTCTCGCGATCTGCAGACGGATCGCAGAGGAACATAAAGGCAAGATCTGGGTAACCTCAGAAGTTGGAAAAGGCTCTACATTCTACTTTACTATCCCCAAGGCAACCGGGAGAAGAGAGGTGAAGAAAAGTGCTTAAGACAAAAAGAATAAAGGTTCTTGTTGTCGAAGATAATCTTGATGATGAAACAATCATCAAACGAGCGATGAGAAAGGGTGATGTCAAGTGCGACCTGTACTTTGCTCGTGACGGAGAGGAAGCGCTCGACTTTCTGTCGCATAAGAACAAGTTTGTCGATGTTCCCCGCCCCGATTTGATACTCCTCGATCTGAACCTTCCCAAGATCAGTGGCTTCGAGGTATTAGACAAGATCAAATGTGATGACCGATTGCGGCGCATCCCTGTAATCGTGTTGACCATCTCTGAACGAGAAGAAGACATGGTAAAGGCCTATGACAGTGGGGCGGCAAGCTTCATGACAAAACCTGTTGACTCAAGAGACTTTGAGCGCTTGATTGAAACCGTACAGCAATACTGGCGGGCTGCTCAATCTCCCCCAGAATAACAGGACGTCTGGCGCTCTTTTTCTTAACCATTGAGATCA
Organism: Candidatus Bipolaricaulota bacterium; assembly: GCA_030612175.1. Lineage (GTDB taxonomy): Bacteria > Bipolaricaulota > Bipolaricaulia > UBA7950 > UBA9294 > JAUVYF01. Next base: position 5,955 of record JAUWOJ010000062.1, read on the forward strand.
GCAGACGCCGCTACTAGTGCATGGATTTCTGGCCATTGCCCTCAAAAGATTTCTTGTTCGCGTCTATCCTTATGTCATGCGGTAAGAACATCTAATGGTTCTTCCCTGGGGAGACGGGCTTGGGCAGCAGGCCCGCCTTCCCCTTCTTTTGAGAACTGTAACAAGTGATGAGTTCGTTGGGTTCGTTGGGTTCGTTGAGTTGAAAAGGCAGTCGGCAGTCGGGAGTCGAGAAGCAGTCGGCAGCCAAAACCAGTTGAATAGTCAAGTGGTTGAAGAGGAAGAATATCGAATATCGGATTGCGAATCTGAAAAAGAGACTTCCGAAACG
>JAUWOJ010000086.1 GCA_030612175.1 Candidatus Bipolaricaulota bacterium
CAACTCGTACTCTTGTGAATAGCTGGTGGCTCGAGCAAGCTTACCCTCGGCAGAGGCGAGTTTCGCATCGACCAGGTTAAGGGCTTTTTCGTAGCTGTCGTACGCGCGCACTGCCTTTCCTTGCCCCCGATACAGGTCGCCGAGCGCAATGTAGGAAGGCTCAAAGTTGGGGTGTGCTAGGGTAAGATCCTCTAGCATGCTAATCGCGAGGTCGTATTCCCCATCACGGATAGCAATGACTCCTTGAAGATAGCGTGCCTGAAGCTGGGTCGTGGGTTGGGGATGACTGGCCACCAGCAGCTCTACGCATTCCCGCGCTGTTTCCACATCATTGAGGTTGACGGCTAGGTTGGCCAGGTTTAGGTAGGTGTTCTCTGTGACGAAGCGGGTGAGGCATTTTTTCAGATTGGCCATTGCTTCCTGATCATGACCTTGCTTAAGGTTCACTATAGCTAGATAGTAATATACCTGGCGCGGACAAAAGTCGAGCGCGGCACTCCTAAGAAAGGTTTCCCTGCTTGTATAGGTGTAGCCTTGTTCGAGCTGTCTTTCTCCTTCTCCAAAGAGGATGTTGGCAGAAACATCGCGGACAGCAATTACGCTGGTCACCAGACAAAACGCGGTGGTAACCCCGACAAGCGTCCTTAGCGGCCAGCCCTTAATGCGGACGGTCTTCGTTGCCGCTTCTCCATAGACGGGGGCGAAGGCAAGACCAAGCGTGACAACAAGGACGAGCGAAGAAGCAGGAAGATGGGCCGGAAAGCTGACCATGGCGTGGACAAGAAAGGCAACCACCCCGCAGGCGAGGAGGAGAAGGTCAAACCGATCTCCCTCATCTTGATTCCGACGGAGCCTAATCCAGAAGGAGAAAGGGATGGCGAGAAACACCGCGAGCAGCGCGAGGATCCCGAGAGAGCCAAGCTCAGCTGTAGCCTGAACATAATCGTTGTGGGCTTGTGCCGCTCGGGTGATGTAAAAGTCATAGGCCTCTCCGCGCGGGGTGGCAAGGAACTGCGCCTTGTACGGAATGAAATTTAGCTTGTAGTTGCCTAAACCTACACCGACGAGGGGATGGTCCTTGAACATTTCCCAGCCGATCCACCAGTCCCAGGCGCGAACTTTGTCCATATTACGATCCCAAACCGTTCCCAGCCATGAGCGGCCATCCGCCGAGAGGCCCACTACCGAGTTAAGCGGACCCGAAGGGGCCTCAACAAGGAAAGTGAAGATGAGAACGAACAACAATGCAACGAGCCAGGCGCGGTTGTTGCGAATCGGTTCAATCGGTCGGAAGATAGCCCATCCAACGAGGAGGACCGCCGCGGCAACAGATAACCCCAGCCGCGTTCCGGTTTGCTGAACGAGCATTACCATTCCGAAATTGAAGGACAAAAGAGCTATCGCCAGAGCACGCAGGACGCGTGAGCGAAGACGGACGATCAGAATCACTGACGGAAAAAGAAGATAGGCCAAGAACCCGCCAAGGTAATTACGGTTCCCCATCGTTGAGATGACCTCTTGCAGACCATGACCACCGGAGGTGCCGCGCATCACTCCCAAGTACTGCAATAGACCATAGAGGGAGGCGAAGAAGGCAGAGAGGAGCAGGGAGTAGAGGATAAGGGTAACATCCCTTCTTTCTCTTACCAGATTTGCTATTACCAGGAAGAACAGGAAGAAGAAGATAACTAGTATTAAGCTCTGGATCACCACGCGACCGTTTGCGGCGCGAATAAGTGAGAACAGCGAGACAACAACCAGTCCGAGAACGGGAAAAGTGATCCATGGGAGGCGGATCTCCCATTTTCCCTTTACCAAGGCGAGGATTCCCCACAGGACGACTAACACCGAAACCCCCACCAAGGCAAAGATTGACTTGCCGTAACCGTATTCGGTGATTGCCCCGGGCCAGATGAAGAGTGGCATCGAGAAGACGAACAGGGCTGTCAGGAAGACCAGGATTCTCTCACAACACGGTTGGTTAAGTCTGTTTGTCTTAGTCGATCGTTTCTTGGAGGATTTCTTTGCCATGTGAATACCGCTTCACTTATTCAACGAACTCAACGAACTCAACGAACCAATTATCCATCACTATTCTTTGGCTTATGGTCCTGGCTCGGTTGCTCTGAGGAGATAACAAACTGGGCAAGGTTTCCGAGCTTTTCCCAACCACCAACCACAGGAATCAAAGGGAGGAGCCTTGGCCATAGATCTTGGCGAGAGAGGAGCGAACTTGCCAGCATACCTGGATAATCAATATCTCCATATTCCGTGATTGCCTGCAGGATTGAAGGCTGGTTGATGATTGCCAGTCCGGCTTCGATCTTGACGTCTGAGAGACTATAGAGGGCGCGATGGGCAAGAAGACCAAAGCGTAGTTCCTTTCCAATCTTGTCCTGCCAACGGCGCTCGTATTCAATGAGGGTTTCGTCTGTAGTCTTTTCTGCTAATGAGGCATACCCCGCTATCTCTCCCGCTATTTTGGCACATACCCCTCCCGTATAGATTCCACCTCCTGAGGTCGGTTTTAGCTGACCCGCGGCATCACCTACGATAAGTGCGCCATCGGTAGTTGTTTGAGCAGCTACCCCGATGGGGATTATTCCACCGACATGTGAAATCACCTGCCCGGGGAAATGTTGGCTGAGGAGGTTGTTGAGCAGAGTGTTTACATCGGTGCCTTGAGTAGCCGCCAGACCTACGCGTAGCTGGTGCTGCTCTGCTGGAACCGCCCAGGCAAAAAATCCAGGAGCAACCTTGGCTCCAAAGAAGATCTCCACCATCTCCGAGGCACGCGCCTCTCGTACAATAGTTGCCTGTACTGCCGCAAGGAACGTTGGTGGCGATGGTAGAGAGAAGCGACTGGCGACCATGCTTCGTGGGCCGTCTGCCCCGATCACTACACGGGCCTTGGCTTCACGCTGTTTGCTCGGTTCACTGAGGTGGAGCCTTGCTTGGCCAGTGATAGCAGCACGGGTGTGATGCCTTACCTCTACACCCGCTTGTGCAGCAAGCTTGAGTAGTTCACGATTGAGCGCACCGCGGTCGAGAACAATCGCTCTCATTTTCTTGGAGAGGATCTCAGTCTGTTTTCCTGTTGGAGAATGGATAATCGCTCCGCGGATTTCTCTTAGGAGACATGCTGATGAAGTCCCGAGCAAAGAAAGAGTCCGGGGGCTCACTAGCCCGGCACAACAAGCCGGTTCACAAGAGCCGTCACCTTGATCGACGAGTAGAGTGCGCGCTCCTGTTGCAGCCGCATAACGGGCGGCTACTGCCCCAATGGGTCCACCGCCTATTACTGCTACATCATAACTGTTCATTATCTGATTCCTTCTCGTTTTTGGGGTCTAGCCATGATCTCGTCTACCAAGGCCGATGGGGATACCTCCTTGCGGAGCAGCCGCCATACCCCGTCAGTAATTGGCATCTCTATCCCTCTTGATCTAGCCATGGAATGGACGATTTCAGTGGCGTACACGCCTTCTACAACCTTGTCTATTTTTGCAAGGGTTTCGTCGACAGGGATTCCCATCCCTAGCTGTTGGCCAGCGAATCGGTTACGGCTATGCTTGCTGGTGCATGTAGCAACTAGATCTCCCAAGCCAGATAGGCCGAAGAAGGTCTCTTGTCTGGCTCCAAACACACGGCCGAACCGAACCATTTCTGCTAGGCCACGCGAGATAAGCGCCCCACGGCTATTGTCTCCGTAGCCGAGGCCATCAGAGACACCACTAGCTAGAGCGATTATGTTCTTTACCGTTGCACAGAGTTCCACCCCACGAATGTCATCCGTTAAGTAAACGCGGAAGCGGGAACTGGAAAGGAAATGTGGGATTTCTTCTCCTAGGCTGAGATCGGCTCCAGCGAGGACAACTGCTGTGGGTATATCGCGACCTACCTCTTCGGCATGGCTTGGGCCGGATAGGGTAAATACAGCCTCTGCGTCGATCTTGCTTCTTATCAGCTCGGACATTGGTTTTTCTGTTGTGGGGTCGATTCCCTTAGCTAGATTGATGAATGCTGTCTGCTCTTCTACAAATGGAACGAGTTTGTCCAGCAACTCGGCCATGGCAAATGAAGGGACAGCAACTATGATCAGCTCGGCCCTGGATGCCTCGGAAAGAGAACTGGTAATATTGAGGCCTTTCTTCGGAAGAGGGACCCCAGGGAGATATTTTC
>JAUWOJ010000006.1 GCA_030612175.1 Candidatus Bipolaricaulota bacterium
GCGATGCTAATGACAGTGAAGATAGCCTAAAGATAGCCCTCAGTTACTCTCCTGATAATGGGATCACCTGGAACACGATCGTAACAGACACAGAAAATGATGGCGCCTACAGCTGGGACACTACCAAGGTAGCTAATGGAGGGTACAAGGTCAAAATACTAGTAGAAGATCCGGGTGGCCTCCCCGCTGAACAAACAAGCGACTCTTTCACGATAAACAATGTCCTTCTTGATATTACACTAATAACCCATGGACCAAACCCTGTATTACCTGTAGGCTGTATCTTCTGGCTCAACCTACCAGATGACTCTTTCGCTGCAAGCATCAACATGTTCGGCATTGATGGAGCAGAGCTTCTAGCGATCTGCCTTGATCCGAGTATCGATCGTTATCCACAAACAGGTCGATGGCTGCCCCGGGATGATCAAGGGAGATTACTTGGAACAGGATTATATTTGTATGTAGTGAAAATCAAACACACCGATGGAACCACCACTTACTCTTCCCTACACAAGATGGTGATCAACCAATAGTAAAAGAGGTGGTGTAATGCGACAGCTAGCGGTAACTACTATTGGGTTAATCATCTGTGTGCTAGTAGTAGTAGCTACCATAGCCGCTGATACATATATTAGCACCGCCTCCATCTTTGAGCTTGGGGTATCGGCAAGAACGATCGGTCTTGGAGGAGCATTCATCGGAGTTGCCGATGATGAGGCGGCTATCTTCTACAATCCTGCTGGGCTTCCCTCCCTTTCAGAGACGAAGATCTCCTCCCTTTATACGAGACCTTTTGGCGCTTATTCATACGGAGCGGTGGGTGTATCTGAGCATGGTTGGGGAGGCTACCTGTTAGTCCTTGACTCAGATACCCTAGAGGAACGTGATCTCTATGGTAACGTCACAGGTAGCTTCAGGTATACAAGCAGTGGTCTTCTATTTGGCTTTGGGAAACGTATAGATACTAACCTTTCCTGTGGTCTACAGATAAAGGGCTACCGGCTTTTCTCCCCCACCAACGCCTCCGGCCTTTCTGCTAGTCCTTCTATCCTGTATCGACAAGGAGCATATACAACAGGAATCATATGGCGTAACGCGTTAAGTATGGGGATCTATTATGCAGATGGTCATACAGAGCCCTGGATTCGTGATATTGCAGTAGGGTTATCTTATCAACATGAGGATATTACTTACTGTATTGACTTCACTGAGAACCTTATCACCCGTGGCGAGATCGCCTGTGTACGAATGGGTTGTGAGTACACTGGACTTAGTCCGTTTGTCTTCCGTGTAGGTACCAACAGAGACTGGAGCAGTCTGGGCTTCTCATTTCACGGGGAGAACCTGCAACTAGACTTTGCTTACCTCCTTCACTATGCCCTAGCTGATAGTTACATAATCTCCCTTAGCTATCAAGCGACAGGTTTGCTCGCAACAGAACTGAGCAAGGTCGGCCAGTGGCTTGGTAGTATTGTCAGACAAGCCAGCTGAGCCGGGAAGAAAGGAAGCTTTCAGCCGCGTCAGCAATCAGCTCGCCTGATCCTCTTACTCAAGCTCTGCCTGTTCCCTTTTTCTCTACAATGAAACTTTCTCCTTAACAAGGTGTATATTATGAGCAAGGAGGAAGAATCAAGCGTGTATCGCGTACAAGATGAGGTGAACCTATTGAGAGCGTCACTCAGCGGCGAAGTTGAAGCATGGGGAGAGATCGTCAGTCGCTATAAGGAAGCAATCTTTGGTTTATGTGTGGGATTTCTGCGAAACCATCCCGATGCGGAAGACATCAGCCATGATACATTTATCCGTGCTTACGAGAACCTCCACCGTTACCACATGGAGAAACGGTTCTCCACCTGGATTTTCACCATTGCCTCCAATCTATGTCGAAACCGCTTACGCTACAGACGGCGCCATCCAATTGTCCCGCTCCCTGTTCAAATGGAAGGCGGATGCAGCCCGGCAATAACAATCGCGCAGGAAGACCGTCAGGCGCAGATCAGACAAGGACTCTCTCGGCTACCTTACCGCTATCGAGCACCGATCACGCTGCGCTACTACAATGATCTTTCGTATCATCAGATCGCTAGAATACTATCTCTTCCGGAAGGAACGATAAAAACACACATCCATCGAGGGAAAGCTCTGCTGAGACAAGAGATTGGGAAAATGGAAGTGGTGAACCATGCATAAGGATGACTTGGAGAAGCTATTAAGAGACACTCTGCAACAAGAGGTCAGCAAAGAAAGACACTACCTCGATGGTCTAGAGAAGACGATCGTTGCCGAATTGACCGGGCGGCTTCCCCGAAGAGGTTGGTTGCAGACACTCACGCAGCTGTTTGCGCAGATGCAAAGATCTCATCGTAGGCAATTAGCTGTAATCGGAATAACAGCCGTGATCTTCCTATTCTTAGGAATCTTCATCTCTGAGCGCCTCCCCTTGTTTCGCGGACTGTTCTCTGCATATGACAAACAGCACACAACTACGATAACCGCCGACTCTGATGGGGGACAACTCCTGTTCGTGATGCCTGCGCCAGGAGCACAAACCGTTGCCGTGGTCGGAAGCTTCAACGATTGGAAACCAACCTTACTGACCGATGAAGATGAAGACGGTATCTGGCTAACAAACCTTTCTCTTGCCCCGGGGCGATACGAGTACGCGTTTGTAGTTGACGGCCGCTGGTGGGGACAAGATCCTCTTGCCGACGAGTACGTGCGCAGCTTTGGAGGATACAACTCTGTGCGCTATGTGGGTTACACTGGTGATAACATATGAAAGAATTGGCATTCCTAGCATTTGTAGTTTGCTTGCTCATGGTTGTTCCAACGCAAAACACTCGCGCGGAAACTACTTCCATTGATGTTGAGCAAGAATTGCAATCATTAGGGTTGCAGTCCGCTGCTGAAATCATGAGCGCAATTGAAACTGGCTTCTTACAGGGACGACTAACCCCAGATGAAATGGTCAGCCTGCTGAGCAATCTTGCCGCCTACAGTGGAGAAAAAGAGGATAAAGAAATACTCCTTATCACGATTGCCCGTGCGCTCAAGGATGACTCCCTGCCAGTCACTATGCTCATAGACAAGGTTAAAGAAGGCCTAGCCCGCAAGGTTTCCCTGCAAACAATCAGGCAAATGATCTCCGAGCGCGCCAGTCTGCTTGCCGAAGTAAGGGATCTACTATATATGAACTTGATATTCACTAGCTCGGAATATGGTCAGGAGAACTGCTTGGTCCTCCCGCTTCCTCGATTTGACTTTCTTGTCACCCAGATTGCTGACACCCTTGCCAATTACCAGGAGTCCGGAAGAAGCCCACTTGAAGGTTACCTGATCTACCAAGAAATGCGCACTCGCTTGTTGATGCTACAACAGAATGCTATTATTCCTGCGGAAGATGTGGAGTTGATTCTCGAGCGGATTAAGCCAGAAAGCCTGACACACATCTTATCGAATGTTCTCAGTCAGCAGCAGCAATAAAGGAGGAAAGATGGACAAGAAATTGGTCGGATCGGCGTTGGCAATCTTGCTTATAGCTATGCTTTTCTCTGTAATTGGCCTTCCCCAGGAAACAACCCCAAAGGGAATCATTCCTACTCCACCTGAAAGCCACGATTTGATGGTACGGATTTGGGTTGACAAGAGTGTTTACACTGTAGGCGAGCCAATTTCCATTCACTACAACATTAACAGGCAAGCATACATATACATCTGGGATATTCAGCCCGATGGTACCGTTCACCGGATCTTCCCAAGCTCCTCAGGGACGTGGCAGAACTATGTGGCCCCGGGAGAATATACAGTCCCAGGCAACTGGACTATCGCTCCCCCTCTGGGAACCGAGTATCTACAGATTCTTGCAACCACAACACCAGTGAACCCCTTCTTTTATATGACAGAGGATGCTGAAGAGTTCAGTCTGAGGATCCAGAACAACATTCTAGGGGTCATACCCGTCAGCCAACGAAGCTGGAATTCCACAAGCTTCAATATTGTCTCTGCGGTACCCGTCTCCTATGGAACTCTGATCATTGAGTCGATCCCCAGCGGTGCGTGGATTACTGCTAACGGTAACTACCTCGGCCAGACTCCATGCACTATCCGCCTCACACAGAACTACTATGAGATTGTGCTTAACAAGACTGGTTACCATGTTTGGACGCGGGGAATATTCGTCATCGCCGGACGCACTCGCAATATCACTGCTAGCCTTCAACCAATTGCTCCCACGAATCAGGCGCCAGTTGCGGCATTTGGCTATTCGCCTACTGAACCACTAATGGCAGAGCTTGTTACATTCAACGCAACGACTTCCTATGATCCTGACGGAAGTATCACGACTTACACATGGAACTATGGCGATGGCACTCCCATGATTACAAGGAATTACCCTTGGGATTCGCACTCGTTTGCCACTGGAGGAACGTACACTGTAACATTGACGGTTACCGACGATAAAGGCTTAACCGGTATTTGCTCCTACAGCATTCGGGTCACGTACGCAAATCAGGCACCAGTCGCGGTATTTAGCTATTCGCCCACCTATCCAGGGATCGGGGAGCGGATAACCTTGAACGCTACTAGTTCCTATGATCCTGATGGCTACATTACCTCCTATCAATGGGACCTGGATGGAGACGGGATCACAGACGCAAGTGGTCAAGTGGCTCACGTGCGCTACTACAACCCCGGGATGCGCCTGATTCTCTTGACTGTAATTGATGACGCCGGCCTATCATCAACTCAAACGCAAAGGATCATGGTTGCCGCAAGATATGGCATCACTGGAGCCCCTCCAATGAATAACATCCCTGGAATATTCGTATGGGGAACCAACAGCTGGCACATAACTGTCAATCCTGGGCTATGGTGGGTAGGCGCACATGAATATAGGTTGGAGCTGCAAACTGATGGCTCATTCCAAAACGTAAGCCATACTAGCGAAGGAATCAGGCCAATGAACATCATTCCCACGCCGACTGATAACGGGAGAAAGCTTCTACTCCAAGGAACCCTCCAAATGGAAAGGATCGACTACACATTTGAAACCTCCGGCTCAAGCAGCATATGGATGAATCTGCAGCTTGACATTGATGGAGATGGCACTCTGGAACAGTCATCAAGCTTCGTGTATATGCGCAATCTTATGGTTCACCCACCTACTCTTCCGTTTGTAGTTGGACTCCGCGAAAAGAATTCTGGACCACTCGTGCCTAGCACGAATTTTTGGCTGGGAATTCCGTTTATCTACAACGTGAGTGGGCCAGTGAGAAGCTTCTGGATTAATTGGAGTGGACAAATAGGGGACCTCGAAGGTTATTAGGGAAAAAGAAGAGTTGTCTCTAGGGGCGGCTCTTCTATCAACTTGTCTACTGGTCAACTATCCGGGTAAGATAGCGTCACTATGATACGCAATTTCATATCAAGTGATTGGAAATTGGAGCATGCATCTGTCAGGCAGGAGAGCTTCCTTACAAGTCAATCTTTCTCTAGTGCTGACGCAGTATTTATCGACCCAAAACGGATCTACGACTATTGGATACAAGATATACCCCCAGAGAAAGATGGATGGCGTCGCTCGTACAGTGACAGGGACAGAGGATTTGGCCAGACCCTCTCTCGCCTCATGGAAAAGCGGCGCAGCGAAACAGCTGATTTATTATACAAGACCGGCGGAATCCTCGTCTGTCGCCTGTGGCCGCGAGGAGAGGCGCTACAAGTGGTTAATCAAGGGGGGCTGGAAGAACGTATCGACCGCTATAGTTGGCTACCTGCTGTCTCATTGGTCGATCGACATCACCAGCTGAGTTTCCCGGCAAATGGTCGTTTCCTCTCTCGGACCGGCGAAGATGTACTACTAGCCGAAACAGGCAACCCATTTGAAGATTACCTGCGCAGATTTGAAGGAAAGATTGTCTATCGAGCCGTCTATCGGGACCTTCTCTCCACTCCAATTGATCGTTTTGCTCAAGTTCTTGCCTACAATAAGGCAGGAGACGTCATCGCGCTACAAATTCCGTTTGATGAAGGAAGATTAGTTCTGATCCCACCCATTGAAGGAGTCTCGCCATCAGCTGAGGCCTCTGCTCTATTGGAAGCCGTGTCTGCCATGGATTTTCGTCCCGCTTTCTCCCCAGAACCCGACTGGCTTCCTGCTTACTCCCTTCCCGGCGAAGACAAGCTTCGCGATGAGGTATCAAATCTCATCGGTCGCAGGGACAAGCTTACCCATAAGGTAGAAGAGCTTTCGGCACAACTTGATGCTGCGGCAAAATACAAACGTATTCTTTATACAAAGGGCCGTTTTGCCCTTCTACCGGTTGTGCAAGAAGCATTCCGCACTCTTGGCTTCCAGGTGAGCGAGTCAAGATATGATTTACTATTGGAGAGCGAGCAAGGAGATGCGATAGGTGTAGTAAGAGCCTCAGAACAGGCAAGGATTGGGCTAGATAGCTATCAGCATCTGCTTGGCTGGGTCGATTCCGCTCGCACCAAAGGAGAAGGTCCATCTAAGGGAATCCTTGTTGTAAGTGGTTCACGTGAGCTTGACCCACGGCGCCGACCAACACAGTTTACGCCAGAGGTCCTTCGTGGTTGCCAGTCGCAGGGGTTCTGTCTGCTGTCAACGTACGAGCTATTCAAGTTGGTAAGAGAGGCGCTTACTACAAAGGACAAAGCCAGCCAGGCGAACAGCAGGCAAATGCTCCTAGAATGTGTCGGTGAGTTCCGCCCTAGTAGTTAGGCCAGCCATGAGTCTTCTTGTTGGTATCTCTCTTCTACTTACTCTAGCAACGGCAGCCCTTGCCCATCTCTTCGCTGCTGGCATGAGAAGAGCAGGGCTCGGACAGCAAATTCGAAAATACGGCCCCAACATTCACGAGAAAAAGAGTGGAACCCCGACAATGGGAGGAGTTGTCATTCTCCTTGTGTGGGTAGCGAGCGCCTTGGCGATTCACTACTGGTGGCAACCACTCTCTTGGAAGGGCCTATTTGTTGTTGTTGCCGGCTTCTCGCTGGGGCTGATTGGCCTCGCCGATGATCTATTGTCCCTCTGGAATAGCAGATCGCTCGGCCTTTCCGCTGGGCAGAAGGTTGTCCTCACAACTGCTGTTTCCCTGATCCTGTTCTTCTCCTTTCCGCAGATACTACATATACCGGTTCAAATACCATTTTCGCATATCACTCTGTCCCTATCGCCCCTTTTCTTATTCTTTCTGCTGTGGGGGGCCTTCATGGCGACAGCAAACAGCATGAATCTCACTGATGGGCTCGATGGCCTAGCAACGGGGGTATCGATTCTCATCCTATGTGGTTACCTTATCTTTTCTTTAGATGGAGAATTCTATTGGACAATTATCCCCTTATTGGGAATACTTGCTGGTTTTCTGTGGGTAAACGCCTACCCGGCGCAGCTCTTTCTCGGAGACGTAGGGGCATTTGCGCTGGGAGGTGTAGTCGCTGCCATTGCCCTTGTAAGCGGAACAGCGCTTATCCTCCCTCTACTCGCTGGTTTGCTTGTTGTTGAGTCAGGTTCAGTAATCCTCCAAGTCGCCTACTTCAAGCTCACAGGGCGAAGAATCTTCAAGGTCAGCCCATTTCATCACCACTTCGAACACATTACCGGAATTAACTATGCCTACCTTCTCCCCAAGCTAGAGTGGGCAGAGCCAAAGATCACAATTAGATTGTGGATTCTCCAGGTCCTGTTCGTTGGTCTAGCTATCATTGCAGCACGTGTCTAGGAAAGCCTTTGGTCAAAGGCAGAAATATGCTAACCAAGATAAACTCTTCGATAATGCCGGAGGTGGGACTTGAACCCACACAAGGTGTTTAACCTCACAGGATCCTGAATCCTGCGCGTCTGCCAATTCCGCCACTCCGGCTGGCAACATGCCAAATCAGTGTAAGTAGCCGGTCAAGTTATGTCAAGAAGGGCTCCATTGGGGTAATCAGCTCGTCCGCTCGCGCCACGCGGGAAACTCACTCCGGAAACGTCCTTCCGCGGCAAGATCAATCTGTGTACAAAGCACTCCTTCGCCATTCCCTAGAGCAGCAATCTTTACCCCCCACGGATCCACGACCATGCTTCTGCCCAGCAGTCCTCGGCCAGCACCATTACAAGCGATAACATAAGCCTGATTCTCTGTCGCTCGTGCCCGGCAAAGAACTTCCCATGCCTCCATACGACTCAGAGGCCAAGCCGCCGGAAGGAGAAATACTTCTGCGCCTTCCACACTCATTTCTCTGAACAGTTCAGGGAAACGAAGATCATAGCAAATGGCAATCCCGAAACTGCCTAGTCCTGTTTTCACCACCCTGCCACCGTCTCCCGGAGAGAGAATCGCTCGTTCCTTAGAGCCATAGCTAAGCAAGTGCGTCTTCCGGTAAGAGTCAAGAACATTTCCTTCACGATCCAAGAGTACCGCGGTGTTGTAAAGACTTCCAGCACATTCCTCAATAAAGCTTCCCCCCAGCACGTAGGTTCGCAGATTCTCTGCAAGCTTTGCCAAGAAACAGACGGTCTCACCCTTTAGTGTCTCGGCCCCGCTATGGTAGGAAGCAAAGTTACAGTACCCAACCCGCCACAGTTCGGGCAGGATTACAAGATCTACCTCACCGACCTGGGAGAGGAGTCGGTTGATCCGTTCTGGCCGATCCGTATCCTTCTTCCTAGAAATTGCCAGTTGCAGAAGCGCCACGGTAAATGTTTGTTGTTCTGGCTGATCCATCATCGCTTACATTCTAACCCGAGCACCCACAGGCTTGCAAAGAGAGATTAATAACGGCATTTCACAATACACAGTAGCGAAGGTCTCAATAATCGGCAGTAGAGCGACGTTCTGAGAATACGCCCGAGAGGATTCGAACCTCCGCCCTTCGCATCCGGAGTGCGACGCTCTAATCCACTGAGCTACGGGCGCAGATCTGGCGGAGGGAGCGGGATTTGAACCCGCGGATGAGCTCTGAACCCATCGACGGTTTAGCAAACCGTTGTCTTAGACCTCTTGACTACCCCTCCGATTACTAACCATTCTACCTGTGAGAGAAGTTTCAGTCAACCTTGCGGTGTCTTGCGGGTTTCTGCATGTTCTCGATACGACTATGCGGTGACGCGGCTTAGAAAAACGACTAGGACAGCTTGCATAACTTGGCACTGCTTCACCCCTCGTTACAGATCAGTTCATCAGTCACCAGTTCTCAGTTTTCAGTTCTCAGTCTTCTGCCATCAGTAAACAGCTATCAGCTGTCAGCTTTCAGGAAAGAGCTATCAGCGGTCAGCGATCAGCTTTCAGCAGTCAGCTTTCAGCTCGTCCGATCCTCCTACTCAATTATTTCACCGCTTCTTTTTCTTTCACTGTTTTCGGCTCCGACTCTCCTTTCACTCATCACTGTTCGTCGACATCTGGATGCCGGATCAAGTCCGGCATAACGGAATGCACCGTCATTCCGGCGGAAGCCGGAATCCAGCGTAATGGTGGCTCTATGTTTTGATTCAGTTCTCAGTTCTCAGTTTTCAGTAGTCAGTTTGCCTATCCCATTCAACTATTCAACCACTCAACTATTCAACTCGCCTTTTCTCGACTCCCGACTATGTTTTCAACCCAACGAACCCAACTGACTCCCGACTCTTAACTCTGGACTGTCTTTTCTCCTTAATTCTGTAATTCTTGGCTCGTCACTCACAACGTATTGATCTAGCTAGTGCGCAGGATCGGTCGGGTAAGGCAAGTCGGGCCGCCTTCTGCTTTCAGTGAGATCTCGTTGCCTGCATAGGTTAATACCTCGAATCCCACTCGTTCAAGCCGCCTCTTGGTAATCGGGTTCCCCGCAAGCATCACGCAGCTTGTCGGTGTGAGGGAAAGAACGTTCGCCGCCATAGTTGGGAACTCCTTATCCGTTACCTCGACATAGCTGAATTCGCGGTTGTTCAGCTCCTGCCAGAATGGGATCGGCATAAGAGATGGATAGATGACCGCGATCTTCTCTCCGACGATACTGATGAACGACATCAGGTGCAGGCAAGAATCAGGACCCTGGAAGTAGGGAAGAGGAACTGGGATTACTGTTACCTCCAGGGCGCGCATCGCCAGCGTCAGTTGTCGCAGACCTTCCGCATTGGTGCGGAATCCCTGGCCAACGGCAAGAGTATCGTGGTTGACCCACAAGAGATCTCCTCCTTCTGCGGTCGCATCACCATGCAGCTTGTAGAAGATTGGAATTCCAAGGCTTTCAAATCGTCGACCAATCGCCTCTTCTTCCCCACGTCGAAGCAATTTCCCCATACGCAGGAGGATCGCCCCTTTATCAGTTACGAGCGCGGGATCGTGAACGTAGATCGCATCAGCGCTCTTAGGCTGTGGCTCTTCATGATAGATGACTTCTGTACCAGCCCGATGCAGAAGCTCAACGAGCCGCTCATGTTCCTTCAGGGCAATCTCCAGATTCGGCCGACCGGTGTAGTGCCACCTTGTCGCATCGCTTACGGTAAATGCAAAATCAGGGCGCTTGACAAGAACCCGCCGCAGATAGCCAGCCATGTTTTGGCACCCGTAGGCCTGATTTATTCTTCCTCCCTCGGTGTAGAATGTCTAAGAATTGATGAGAGACTTGTCAATCTCCATACACGATCTCATCATCAGCGCAAATCTTGGCGCCAATTTTGGGGTCGGAGGCCAGGCTCCAGTGAATTCGGCAAAGACACGTAACAACCTCTATTTAAGGCTATGGAAGGGGACAAGTGTTCTATGGCCCTAGTAAGAACGAGCAAAATAAGCGAGACCAACCGCCGGCTTGCCGCAAATGGGACAGCTCTTCCCGCGCGGATCCCAATCCTTGTTTTCTGAAATCGGGTAGCACCGCGATGAGCTCTTCGTCTCCTCCTTAATCTTCTGCTCACACTCCGAAGCACCACAGTGAAGAATGAGGGCCCAGCCGTCGGTTACAATCTCCTTTAACTCATCGTAGGAATTTGCCCGGTGCAGGTGGGCATCGCGAAACTCTGTTGCCTGTGCCAGCATGTGATTCTGGATATCAGCCAATAACTCAAGGACTCTTGGCGCAATCCCGCATTGCGATACAGACTGCTTCGCGTCCTTCCCTTGCATGTCACGTCGTGCGAGGATTGCCGTACCGCTCTCAACATCACGCGGACCAATCTCCATACGCATAGGAACCCCGCGCATCTCCCAGTCGTTGAACTTGAAGCCAGGTGTCAACTCTTCCCGCTTATCGACATGCACTCGCACGCCCGCATCCACAAGCACGCCACGCATATCATCGATCGCCTTCATCACCCCACCTTGCTGATCAACAGTTCGCCAGATAGGGACAATCACCACCTGTATCGGAGCAAGACGAGGAGGAAGACGCAGTCCCTTATCATCGCCATGTGCCATGACAATCCCGCCGACCATGCGAGTGCTCACCCCCCATGAGGTGGTATAGCAATACTTGAGTTTGTTCTCCTCGTCAAGAAACTTAATATCAAAGGCACGCGCAAAGTTCTGGGCAAGGTAGTGTGATGTCCCAGATTGCAGAGCCCAGGTATTCCCCATCATCGCCTCAATAGTGAACGATCTGCTGGCGCCCGCGAACTTCTCCTGCCCACTCTTTTCTCCCTTGATCACTGGGATCGCTGCATCCTTTACCGCAAAGTCAGCGTAGATATCAAGCATGCGTATCGTCTCTTCTTCCGCCTCTTCCTCGGTAGCATGTGCCGTGTGTCCCTCTTGCCATAGAAACTCCGATGTACGCAGGAATAGACGTGGTCGCATCTCCCAGCGAACAACATTCGCCCACTGATTGATGAGAACAGGAAGGTCACGATAGGAGTGAATCCACCGCGCATAGGCGTGGCCGATCACCGTCTCTGATGTCGGACGAATGGCAAGCGGTTCATCAAGCTTCTTGCCCCCAGCATGGGTGACAATAGCAAGCTGGGGTGCAAATCCCTCCACATGCTCTGCTTCCTTTTCGATGAAGCTCATCGGAATGAACAGCGGGAAGTAGGCATTCCTATGTCCGGTGGCCTTGAATCGTTTGTCAAGCCCACTCTTGATATTCTCCCACAGCTCGTACCCATAAGGCTTGATAATCATGCACCCACGGACCGCTGCATAGTCAGCCAGGTCTGCCATTCTGACCACATCGGTGTACCATCGGGAGTAATCTTCAGTGCGCTTAGTTACGCCTTGTGCTGCCATAAATTCCTCTCCTCTTCCCGATAGTCATGCAATTGCACAACCCGGAATTTCACATGCAAGATGCACTAGCAGTTCATGTCCTTGTTGGCGGAGGGGGCGGGATTTGAACCCGCGGAACACGATGGTTCGCCGGTTTTCAAGACCGGTGGTTTAGTCCGCTCGCCCACCCCTCCGAGAATCATTATACACATTGCTCTTCTGTTCCTCACACGCCTAGAGAATGAAGAACAATCGAGTCTTTCATTCGATTATCCCCCCACCAAGAAGGCGTGCCCCATCATAGATGACAACAATCTGGCCAGGAGTAATTGCTCTCTGTGGCTCATCAAAGTGAATGGAGAATCGTTCTTTATCCAAAAGACATAGAGTACAAGCGGAGGCCAATGAGCGGTAACGAATCTTTGCGCCAACACGTAATCCGGCGCGCATGGCCTCTTCAGAAAGAAAGTGCCTCTCTCTAGCGACAAGGCTACTCGCGTAAAGGTCTTCCTCTTGTCCCACAATAAGTGCGTTTCTTGTCTGATCAATAGCAATTACATACAGTGGGCGCTTTGCCGTAACCCCAAGACTTCGCCGTTGGCCAACAGTATAGCAAGGGAGGCCCCTGTGTTCCCCAAGGATATCCCCCTGCTGATCGATTATTGGCCCAGGAGTAAGATCCTTCGATGAAAACAGAAAATCAGCACGGCCCGCTTGGATAAAACAGAGGTCCTGGCTTTCCGGAAGGGATGCTGCGCGTAACCCTTGAGCATCGGCAATGGAGAACACTTCCTTCTTGGTCATCCCTCCCACTGGAAAGACAAGGCGCCCCAAATCCTTTGCCTTTAACCCGTACAAGAAATAGGACTGATCCTTCTGCACATCTTTCCCTTTACAAAGATGGAGCAGCCCATCCTCTGCCCTGAGGATTTGCGCATGGTGACCAGTCGCCACCCGATCAAATCCATGCTCAGCAGCATAATGCAGAGCAAGACCAAAACGTAAGTAACGATTGCACCGGCCACAAGGATTGGGGGTCTCTCCAAGGAGTGAGAGCTTGACAAAATCGCGTAACACAAGGTCGTAGAATTGTGCGCTGGCATCGATCGTATGGTGAGGAATTTCGAGCTCGCGTGCAGCAAGACTCGCAGTGTTGGCTAGGCAACGCCCCGTTCTCTCCAGGTAGTGGGGCGCCCCAGAAAAGGACCAGAACAAGAAAGTGATCCCCTCAACTTCATAACCCTGTTCTTGCAGCAGATGCACGGCTACAGTGCTGTCCACGCCGCCACTCATACAGACAACGACGCGCTTGTTCACATTACCTCTTGTTCGCGGCAGGTACAATGCACAAGAACTCGAATGGACTAGGGCCAGCGTTTAGGAATTGATGTTTCTCCATTAGAGGTACGTAAACAAAATCTCCCTTCTCAACTGGAATCTCGTTATCTTGAGATTTCACTCTCCCCTTTCCAGTCAGGACAAAAACCTCGTGCTCCCAAGGATGGGAATGACTCGGACTGTGGCCACCTTCTTTGAGCACAAACAGACGCATCACAAAATTGCTTGCGCCTTGATCCGGCCCTATTAGAATCTGCTTTGTTGTATTACAGACCGTCTTTCCATCACTAAGGTCAAGCGCAGCTACGTTTCTACTTTTGCCTTTTACAATCATTCTTCCTCCATCTACAGGGGACAAGCGATGAGTGGAACAAGCATCTCCTGGGGCGTCATCCCACCATGCATCCCTCTGAGCTTGGCGCCGTTCTTGTATGGATAGTAAAGAGCGCGCTTACCCGTGGAAAGAGCGATAAGATCACCGATGCGATCATAGATCCGCGACCCTGGCTCCCCCAGCCCAAACAGACCCTGAGCAAGTGCATCTCGAGAGTCAATGCATGCGATATCTGCGGCAAGATTCCTGTTGATACATCCTGCTACAGCAGCTTTCTTACCCGTCTTTACAAATAGGTATGAGGCCCGTGTTTCTCCCACTGGGGGCATGACAAGACTTTGCTCTAGTTCTGGATAGTCATAAATTGATAGATAGTCAGACTCCTCCATCCCCACAAATCCATGGTCCGCACACAGAATCAACAGTGTGTCTTTGCTATCTTTCAGCTCGCGCTCTAATGCCGCATCAATTGCCCGGAACTCAGCGACAAGTTCCTCGCCCCCTGGCCCATACGTATGCGCAATGGCATCCATTGCCCCCCAATAAAGACTCACAAAGACTCTATCACTCGCCTGTTTCAGCGCTCGACGAGCGATGACAAGCATATCCGACAGATTAACCACAGGACTAACGCGATCAACGCTCTTATAAAGAATTGAGGAAAGCCCACTCGACGCAATATGCTTGCTCAATATCAGATGCGTCTGCACGCCCATCGCGCTTAGTTTCTCGTACACCGTGGGAACTCCAAGGAAAGTATCAAGATCCATTCCCGCTTTGACCGCAGAGTTGCTTTCACTGTTGCCCAGAAGCGACAGACGTACCATATTGGTAATCGCGCAGGTTTCCTTAAGGTACAGACGATACCCTAGCATCCCATGCTCTTGGGGCGTACATCCGGTGCTGTAGGTTGTCAAGGCAGTTGCTGTTGTGGCAGGAAAGACAGAAGTAAGTGGAAGGAAAAACCCGTCTCTTATCAGACGGTGCAAATAGAGGTCCTCAAAACGATCGAGAAGATCACATAGCTGCAGGTAGCCCAACCCATCTATGACAAATAGAACCACTCTCTTGAACCTTGAATCAATCAAAGAAGAGAGTTCCGAGTTCAACAAGGGCGCTCTTGTGCCCGAAAGACCATACAACGAACACACAAGATCGGGAATAGCATCGATGCAGAAACCCTGATAGTCGGGGATAACCAGCTTTCCTTTCGGGAGTCCTGGAAGGCTGGCACTGCGCAGTCTGGCTTCAATAGCGCTTTTCTTCGACATAGAGCTATTATAGGCTTTGTCGGGGATGATTGAAACCATATACCCGGCTTCGTCCAGTGGACATGCCGTTGCCACATACGGCCATCATGGTTATCAGAGTAAATGCCTCAGCTCTGTGAGGCTCTTTATATCTCCGCCATTTCCATCGCGAGTGATGATAATGGGAACAAGTGAGGCGGCACGAGCAGCCTGGGCATCCTCGGGTTGGTCTCCGATATAATAACCATGGACCACTCCAAGGATCGCTTTCAGGCGTTCAAGCAGGTTTGGAGCAGGCTTGGCAAGCTGAATGTCACTCAATGTAGTTCCGCGACCGATCCAAGTATCGAATATACGATCCAGAGAGAAGTAGGCAACTACTCGATCCACTACTATCTGCGGAGAATTGCTTACAATGCCAATCCGATAGTTGGGGTCTGTCGCCAACTCTTCCAGGGCGGCAACATCACCATAAAGGGGAATTTTACCTGCCTCAAGTGCAGCAAGCTTACTCGCAACATAATTAGCATCACGGCGATTCCACAATTCCTCTGCATTGTCAATCCCGAATTTCCTACAGATGGCTCCAATGTTGTTGCGCAAATTCTTGATATAGAGCAAACGAGCATTTTCTTCTGTTTCTGGGATGCCAAACTCCCGCAAAGTCTGGTTAAATAGCTCCACAAACCAATTACCTTGGCTAAGGTCATCTGAATCCAGGATAACTCCGTCCATGTCAAATCCAAGTAACTTTGTCATTGCCTGGTGACCGTACGTTCAACCCCTATACCAAATCTACGTAATCCGGCAACAAACTCCTTGGGCGGTACATAAGTCTCTTGTGTGAGCGTACCACATTCTTTGATCCCTCCACTCGCAAGCATAAAAACAACCTGAGCCGCAGGAAAACCGGTTGTCCGCATCATCGCAGAAAGCCCGGTCTTCTCATCGAAGTGATCAATTATCTGGTAGCACACTTCCACCGCTTGGTCATCTATGCTTCCGTTTGCCGTCACACGCAATAACACAACATCTGGTTCATCAAATGAGAGATTCTCACTCAACAGCCGTACGGCTAGTTCCCGTGGGATTACCTCAACTTCGTCTACCAGCCGTGGCGTTGTATCAAGAAAACCAAGCTTTGCCATCGCGCTTATCTTCTCAAGATGCCCTGGATAACGAATCGTTTTGTAATCCAGGTTAGCCACTCGGCCTAGCATAGTCTGCGGCAAAGTGGAAGTACCTCCTGAGGTGTGAAATGCTTCCAGACATTCATACCCGGGGAACGAAATCTTTTCTGGCTCTGTCAAAGATGACAGCTTAACAGCTTTTCCATCACGGATAATGGTCGCTTGTTCCATGTATTCGTTGATCAAACCATGGGGGGAGAATACGATCTGGTAGTCAAGGGGTGGGTGCGGGCACTGCGGAAGCCCACCTACTCGGATCTTAACCACCTCTACATCTGTAAGTTCGGCGATTGCTCCCGCAGTAAGGATATTAACCAAGCCTGGAGCAAGACCGCAATCAGGGATTATTGTTACTCTTGCTTGTTTTGCTTGTTCATCAAGGGCAAATTCCTTTTCTACTATGCGGTTGTTCCCTCCAAGATCGCAGAAATGAGTACCGCTAGCCACAGCAGCCTGCGCAAGTGAAAGATTAAGAAAATAGGGTACAGCACTTATTGCAGCTACGCATCCGCGCATTGCTTCACGTACAGCGCGAGGGGCAGTTACGTCTAACCGCATAGGAACTACCCTCTTATCTGATAACCAGTCTGCAATCTGCTCGGCTTTCTTCACTTCCCGATCGACAAGACAGATTTCATCAATCTCCTCTCGTTGAGCTAGGTTAAAGGTAATTGCCCGTGCCATCATCCCAGCACCGATCACCATTATCTTCATCAACTCCCTCCCTAATGCGTCGTATTCTAATCTTCAGAAGTTATTCCCTTTACTGCTTTACGTACATTCTACCCGTTCTCCTTCGACAAACAACGACTCACCAATACGCGGCACACCAAGTTGCTGATGTATCCCTCTAATAACTACTTCAATTGCTAAGAGCGGCTCTGGGGAGACTTGAAACCGGCTGACAGATATACTATCAACAGGGCAGTCAGACCGAGAGGGGTTTCGTGTCAGATGAAATATCAAGCTGCAATTCAGTCGCTGATAAACAGAGGATACCGCCTGGTCAACACCAAAGAGGAAACAGATCTTTCAATCCACGCTTTCTTGACCGAGCTAGTCGATGAAGGACTGGGAGAGGTTGAGGTCAGTGTTGTTGAACTAACCCCCGACAAGGCTCTGGTTCGCATGGTAGGAGCAGACGGTTTTCTTCGTTCAGAGAAACCACACTGCACCGCATACAGGAAACCTCCCAAGAAGCGCAAGGCTGCTACTCAGGGTAAAGAACCTCGTATGAAGCCAACAGCACTGCGTGGGATCGTTATTCCAGGGAAGAGCAGTGGCAAACAACGACAAACACTCAATGATAAAACACATCCGCCATTGAGTAACGCGTGCGACAGAATTGAGTCGGGAAAGATTGATTGGGAACTGTGTGGCGTTCCTCCAGAGCTAGAGAATCGAGCGCCATTGAGCCTTAAACTAGAGGCAACCCTCGATCATTTTGGTATCACGCTCACAGAATTTGCGCGAATCGCAAAGGTAGATGTGAAGCTAGTAACCCGTCTGTATCAGGGAAAAGTGAAGCGCCCACGCTCCAGCGAATCTAAGCACAGGATTGAAACCCTTCTACACTTCCTATGGGAGAATAACGGCGAAATTGGATAAGCGTTAACCTACAACTTATATCCGATCTTTCGCAGGAACGACTTGCGCTCAGCGATATCAGTCTCCGTTTCCACTCCCTTCGGCGAAATACCATCAACCACACCAAGTATCCCGCGCCCCTTCTCTGTTTCGGCAATGACTACCTGCACTGCGTTGGCAGTGGCACAGTATATGCTACACACTTCCGGGACTTGTTTGATCCTATTCAATACGTTGATCGGGAAGGTCCCATCTAGGAATATGATGAACGCGTGCCCAGCCCCAATCTCTTCTGCGTTGCCGACAGCAAGGTCGATCAGCTTCTGGTCAGTTCCAGAGTAACGAACAAGCGCCGGGCCAGACGCCTCACAGAATGCTATCCCAAACTTGATTCCCGGTACTGCGGTGACCAGTGCCTCGTGCAAATCCTCTACTGATTTGATGAAGTGTGCTTGACCAAGGACAAGATTCAATTCTCGTGGATTATCAACTTCAACAACCTTAATCTCCATGCTTACTCCCATGAACAATATGCGCTATTGCATCAGCGGTTAGGGAAATTTCGTATTCTTCCCTTTTGTCCATATTCTTGATCCTGCCTTGTTTTGAGCCAAGTTCATCTTCACCAAGCACAATCAAGTAACGTGCTTCGATTTGATCGGCATAGCCAAGTTGCTTGCGCAGGGATCGCCCACGGTAATCAAGGTCAACCGATATTCCCTGACTACGCAAGCTTTGTGCAAGCGTAACGGCAAGCAACCGCCCCTCTTCCCCTAACGCAGCAAGAAACAGGTCGAGCCGCTCTTCTCGCCCAAAGGACCTGTTTTTCTTCTGCAGGACAAGGATCAATCGCTCCATTCCCCCGGCGAAACCGACGGCTGGAGTAGCTGGGCCGCCTAGCAACTGAACCAACCCATCGTACCTTCCTCCGCCAAGCAAGGCATCTTGGGCGCCAAGGTCCTTGGAGATGAGTTCAAACACGGTGCGCGTGTAGTAATCCAGTCCGCGAATAAGGCGTGCATCAATCCCATAATTCAATCCTAGCTTATCCAAGTAACCTCGTACCTCTACAAAGTGTCGATCGCAGTCGGCACACAAGTAGTCAATACTAGCTGGCGCCTGTTGAATATACAGCTGACAATGACTTTCCTTACAGTCAAGAATGCGTAATGGATTAGAATCATAACGCCTTCGACAGTCCGTACACATCTCATCAATGTGGGCGGCAAAGTAACCGGCCAAGGCCTTCCTGTAACGTTGTCGATCCTCCGCGCAACCAATACTATTCAATCGCAGCGACAAGCCGGAAAGACCCAACATATCCATTAATGTCCAAGCAAAGCTTATTACATCTGCATCCAATGCTGGATCAAGTGAGCCAATTGCTTCTACCCCATACTGATGAAATTGACGACTACGTCCTTTCTGCGGTTTTTCATAACGGAACATTGGCCCAATATAGAAGAGTTTTTGGAACGGTTCCCTAACATGAAGGCCGTGTTCAAGATAGGCTCGTGCAACCGACGCTGTTGCCTCTGGCCGTAGAGTTAAGCTACGATTCTTCTTATCCAAAAAGGTGTACATTTCCTTATTTACGACATCTGTCTCTTCGCCAATACCACGCGAGAAGAGTTCGGTATGCTCCATAAGGGGTAGGCGGATCTCGCGATAACAGAAACATGTGGCTACTCCACGCACCTTTTCCTCAACCTGCTTCCAGTAGCCAATCTCGCCGGGTAAGATATCGCGCATCCCACGAACTGATTCGTACTTCATCCAATCTCTTGCAGCACATTAATCATTTCAATCAAGCTTTCCGCCGCTTGCGCTCCCTTGTTTCCCAGTTTCGTACCAGCTCGCTCAATCGCTTCCTCGATAGTATCAGAGGTAATTACGCCAAACGACACTGGAATAGCTACCTCCAGGTTAACCCTGGCTAGCCCCCTGGTGATTTCACTGGCAATATATTCAAAGTGCGGGGTCGCCCCTCGAATTACCGCAGCTAGCGCAATTACCCCATCATAACGGTCTGTATTAGCCATCTGCCTTACTGCCTTAGGAACCTCAAAGGCACCCGGAACCCAGCATACATCCGTTGATTCCTGTGGCACATTTAACCGCTTCAGCCGATCAAGTGCTCCATCAAGAAGCCTACTTGTGACGAAATCATTGAAGCGGCTGACAATAATTCCTACTCGCTGGTTATGTCCATCTAGTTTTCCTTCATACGTATTCCCCATAGTCATCCCTCCTTAGGTCATCTCTTCATCCTGTAACTAATCCGCAAGACTACTCTAGACATTTGTCAGGCGGTGTCCCAGTTTTTCCTTCTTGGTCTTCAAATAGTGACGGTTATGTTCATTCGGAGAGGCCTCAATGGGGATCTGCTCTATGATCTGCAGGCCGTAACCAGAGAGGCCTATTACTTTCTTTGGGTTATTGGTGAGAAGACGGATGGTGGATAAGCCCAAATCGCACAAGATCTGAGCGCCAATGCCATAATCACGCAGGTCGGCCCCAAAGCCGAGCCGCTCATTTGCCTCCACGGTATCCAGACCCCGATCCTGTAGTTCGTAGGCACAGACTTTATTGCTTAAGCCAATTCCCCTTCCCTCCTGTCGCATGTACAGGCACACCCCACACTCTTCCTGTTTAATCATATCAAGGGCACGGCGGAGCTGATCTCCGCAGTCACACCGCAGCGAGCCAAACACGTCACCGGTAAGGCATTCTGAGTGAACCCGAACCAAGACGTTCTTCTTCCCGGCGACATTTCCCTTCACCAAAGCCACGTGTTCTTCGTCTTCTATTGGGCTGGAGTAGCTGTAGATCTTAAAATCACCATAGATAGTAGGAAGCTCCGCGCTCGACGCCCGCACAACCAAGAGTTCATTCCGCTTTCTATAAGTAATCAGATCGGCAACGCTAGCAATACCTAGATTGTGTTTATCCGCTAGTATCTTCAGCTGGGGCAAGCGCGCCATGGTTCCGTCATCATTTAGCACTTCACAAAGGACGGTAGCTGGTTTTAAGCCGGCCAGCCGCGCCAGATCAACTGCGGCCTCCGTATGTCCCGTGCGCTTGAGCACGCCTCCCTCACGAGCAATCAGTGGGAAGATATGCCCAGGGCGAGCCAGATCATCTGGATGTGTCGCCTCATCTATCATTACTTGTATTGTACGAGCTCGATCTTGAGCAGATATACCAGAAGTTACGCCATTGTTCGCATCGACGGATACAGCAAAATGGGTTCCATGCAAAGCGGTGTTCTCGGAGACCATTGGGCCCAGCGCAAGGGAATGGGCTCGTTCTCTATCGATGGCCAAACAGACCAACCCCCGGCCATACTTGGACATGAAATTGACCGCATCTGGGGTAACATGATCGGCTGCTATCATTAGATCGCCTTCATTCTCCCTATGTTCCTCGTCAACGATTATCAGCATTTCTCCAGCACTAAATCGCTTGATCGCTTCTTCTATTTCAATGGACACTTTTTATCATCCCTTCTACATACTTCGCTAAGATGTCAAACTCCAAGTTTACCGAATCTCCGTTGGCTCGATACTGTAGATTTGTTGAGGCAAGTGTTTGCGGGATCACCGCACAGCGAAAATCATCTTTGCTGACAGCAAATGGGGTAAGACTAATTCCGTCCACACTCACCGCTCCCTTATCTGCTACATAGCGACAAAACTCACGGGCAAAGGAAAAGATGAATACCCGGCCTTCTCGAGCGCGAAAAAAACCTCGCACTCGACCAATTGTATCAACATGCCCAAGCACAATGTGTCCTTCAAAAGCCCTCTCCGGGCCAACCGGAAGCTCTAAATTGACCAGCGCCCTCTCCTTTAATCTTCCGATGGTAGTACAGGAAAGGGTCTGTGGTGAGATGCCTGCCGAAAACGTTCCGGCTGATAGCTCGCTGACAGTCACGCAAACCCCATTCACCGCGATGCTTGCCCCTACAGTCAATCGTTTCCGGATCGACGCGGGTACTTCCACTTCAAGGACACCCGTTTTTCGTCTACGCAGCACTCCTAGGTTCTGAATAATCCCTGTAAACATCGACACTAGGAAGTTTACTGCAAGCCTTGGCCCCTATCAACGGAGTTGCAACCTTCTAGTCACTAGGATACCCTTTCGCAAGGAGGTTATATTGAGAAAAGTCCATGCTTGGTTAACGATATTGATTGCATTGTCTCTCTTCCTCTTATTGGGAGTTCCGAGCTGGGGAGTACAAAAAGATCTAACCTATAGGATTTACCAGTCCGGCGACTATCGAGAGATCGAAGTCAACACAGCCCTAGCAAGTTATGTTTTTTCAGAAGAGAAAGGCACGCTACAGAGCGTGTTCTTAACCTTCTCTCCTTATGGGTCAAAATCAAGCGAGCTTGTGCCAGGAACAAAGACAGATCCTGATGATCTAGAGAGGCAATATGTGGCCAACACCACATTTCCATTTACCCTGCTAGTAGATGGCGCGGAGGTCGACTGCGTGCTTTCTACCCCAATACAAGCCTACATAGATGAAGTCATTATTGAATTCAAGGGTGAAGCGGGTGGCATTAGTTTCATAAAACGTTTTACGATCCGCAACGATCCTTACTACACGGTTGACATGGAGCTCGTGATCGATAACCAGGATAGGGAGGATTCCTCTTCCACATTGCATATGATCCTCGCTGATCATATGCCTAGTGAGAACACTCCGGATTTAGTATATCTATTCGATGATGCTCCAGCAGAAGCCCTGCTTGTTCCAAACTCCTACGCCTCGTTTGATGGGCTCGGGTTGATGGACAAACAAACCGTCTTCTTCCTCCAGCCAGTTGATTTGACAGAAGCCGTGCCTTTTTCGGAGCGTACACCGGCCGGCAGCCAGCGCTTCGGAGTGAGCCTACCTTTGACACAAGGACCCACCAACTATTCATTTTCTCTGTACGGCGGACGTCGCAGGTTCCTACTCATGGAGAGCGCTGGGTTAGGAAAACTCGATTCGCCAGGAACCATGGCACGAATGATGGTGCCAGTAATTCAATTTCTCAATTTCCTATATCGTCATACAGGAAACTATGCCTGGGCAATCATCTTGTTCACGATCGTGACTAGGGTGATCCTGTTTCCGCTAATGCGCAAACAGTACCACTCAATGGCCAAAATGCAGACACTACAACCAAAGCTTAAGAAAATCCAGGCACGATTCAAAGATGACCGCCAGCTACTACAGCGAAAAATGATGCAATTATACAAACAAGAAGGGGTCAACCCAATGGGCGGATGTCTTCCAATGTTTGTACAGCTTCCAATCTTGATTCTTCTCTGGAAAGCAATCCTGTACTCGGCTGAGCAGATTCACCTTTCTCCTGGGTTCCTATGGGTACCAGATCTTAGCTTACGTGATCCCTACTTCATTCTTGTCGGGATCACTACATTGCTCATGATTCTGCAGCAGCGAATAATGACGCCAATGACGGCTAGCAGTACCGGTGGAAGCCAGAAATACATGGGGTACATATTCCCCATATTCATGGCAGTTTTCCTATATAGCTTCCCCGCAGGGTTATGGCTCTACTATCTGCTGACCACGCTTTTCCAGGTTGGACAGCAGTACTTCGTCAACTGGGAAATGGCTAAAGCAAAGACGGTAACATCTATGTCGGCCCCAGCCGAAGGAATCCTGGATGATGGAGAGACGGATGATGGAGAAGATCAGAGCGCAGATTGAGGACTACCTGCAGGGCATTCTCTCTATCATCGAAGAGGAAGCAACGTTTGAAATCCAGGGCCAAACCCCCGAAGACATCTATGTCAATATCACGGGAAACATATTTTCCATCCCGGAAGAACGCCCTATCCTAACCTCACTTGAGCGTCTTCTCCAAGCCCATTTGGAGCGCGAAACAAACACTGAATGCAAAGTTGTCATCGATACAAATGGGGCAATAAAGCGGAAGAAAGCTGCTCTAATTCGGTTTGCGCTCACAGCCGCCGAATCCGCTAGAAAAGAGCACAAGAGAATCCGTCTGAACCCAATGTCTGCTCGAGAACGGCGAACGATTCACGTTACCCTTGCTAGCTTCCCGGCGGTTAAGACATATAGCATAGGTAGAGGAGATCAGCGTCGAGTGGTCATCGAGCCCACCCAGATATGATGTATGATGACACCATCGCTGCCATCTCTACCCCTCTCGGTGAGGGAGGAATCGGAATCGTTCGCATGAGCGGTCCACAAGCAATTCCAATCGCTGAAGAAATGTTTTGTTCCGCGCACGGCATTTCTCTCCAGGAAGCTAAGAGCCACACACTGCACTATGGCACTATCGTCTCTCAAGGAAGGGAAATCGACGAGGTCCTTGTCACAGTAATGCACTCCCCTCGCACATATACGCGCGAAAACATCGTCGAGATCAACTGCCATGGCGGAATTGTTGCTCTACGCACAGTGCTTGACCTTGCCCTAAGGAAAGGAGCACGACTAGCAGAACGAGGAGAGTTTACCAAACGAGCCTTCCTGAATGGCCGTATATCACTCGACCAAGCTAAGTCGGTTCTGGACATCGTGAAGGCAAAGACAAGGCTCGGCTTGGAAGCCGCAGTTGACCAATTACACGGGCGCTTCTCAGAAGGAATCGCCTCTATTCGTGACACAATAGCCGAATTGCTCGCTGAGATCGATGTAGGAATTGACTTCCCGGACCAGGTTGAACAAATCGGGCAAATTCTTCCTCGCTTAGTTAAAGTTGTCGATTACACTGACAAGCTGCTTAGGCAAGGGGAACAAGGAAAGATTGTAACAGATGGACTTACCATTACCCTGGCTGGTCGACCGAACGTTGGCAAGTCAACGTTGTTTAACGCTCTGCTGGCCGAAGAAAGAGCTATCGTTACACCAATTCCTGGAACGACACGAGACACAGTAGAAGAAGAGGCTGCAATCAGCGGAGTGCTATTTCGCATCATAGACACTGCTGGATTATGCGAACCTACCGGCCAAATAGAAGAACAAGGGGTAAAACGGACTGAGCGCGCAATCAGCCGTGCCGATCTTGTGCTACTCCTCCTAGACGGAAGCTCTCCTCTCACGAGCGCAGATCACGCTCTACTAGAAACAAACTGGGAAAAACCAGCACTGGTTGTAATCAACAAATCGGATCTTCCGTGCAAGATCCAACAGACAATCCCCGGCACAGCGAAGAATGTCTACAAGATCTCCGCAAAAAACGGGGAGGGAATCAACCAACTATCTCATGGGATAGTCAACCTGTTACTCGGGGGATACATCCCCAGCAAGCAAACGATCCTTCTGCTTGATGTATGGGAACAAGACCTCCTTCTTCGCGTCAGAAATCTCCTAAATAACGCGGTAGGGGCACTGGAGAACACTCAATCACCCGACATGGTCGCCGAACAGCTGCGTTCGGCACACAAGGCTGCCGGCGAGCTTCAGGGAATCGATCTAAGCGAAGATGTTCTTAATCACATTTTCGCTCGCTTTTGCATTGGGAAGTGACGATTATCACGCAGTCTAGTGACCAACAGCATTGCGAATAGAGACCTCTTTCCTTTTCTTGTCAGACAAAATCACCACCATAATATGTCATGATATATGGGCTTGTTTCCTCAGCCATAGCCGGATTGGTGGGCATATCAAGTACGCGTTACCTGCATCGCACGGCCTGGTGTCTGCCAGTACTAGCGCTGCTATTTACAGTCGGACCTCGAATAGAGATTCTCGGACTAGGATTAGGGCTTTTTGTACTCTCTCTTGATCTACCCAATCGAGGAGTTGCGCCTTTTCTTCAAGGACTCGTTGCGGCTCTTATAGCTGTTCTATTCGGTTTTCGTATCCACTTTTTCACCAATCCAGCGGGTGGGTACATATACCTTAACTGGATCTCCCTTCCCCTTACTGTTATTTGGGTTCTCATCATCATGCGCTCGCGCGAGGAGCTCTCTCGACTTCTTCCTCGTCCAGCGCTACAGCTCGCTTTTGATGCTATCCTGGTGGTCAACGCTATTCTGCTCACAGTGATATCGCCACAAACACGCCTGGAACCAATCGCAATCCACCTCCCATTTGCCCTATTGGGGATTCTGCTAGCAACGGCAGTTGCTGTCTATCAAGGCCACCGCGGACTCTTGATCAAACTTCATCGCACAGTAGCATTCTGTTTGGCGCTCTATGGAATCAGCGGGGTCATGAAAACACCGATTTCCCTCTCGTTACTAGCTCCACTTGCTATCATCACCCTTCCGATCATGACCACCTCTTATGGCCTTATCGCTCAGGGATCAGCCAGAGCCAGGGTAAAACCTCTGCCTCCATGGCTTGTTACGCGGGGGTACACTCAAGGTGAAGTCGCGTTCCTGCTATTAGTGCTGTCAAGCGCTCTCACCATAGGAGCCGTGCTTAGCGTTCATCTCTCTCCAGCGCATGGGTTTCTTGTTGCTGGAGTCATACCTTTCATGTTTGCGGTACACTTTCTTCGTAAGCCTGTTTCCAGTGGGCTTGCCAAACGCTGGGTAACTAAGCAGGGGTCTCGGCGTCTCGTTTTTGGAATAGGATTTAACAACCTAGCATTGGACGAAGCTCTTTGCCGTCTCGAAAAGATGCTTCTCGTTCCTAGGCGGCCTCACGTTATCGTAACGCCGGACAGCGTGGCTTTGCTGCGAGCAAGAAAGAATCAGATCCTTCGCAAGGCATACCTGAGCGCGGATCTTGTAGCTCCAGATGGAGTGGGGATCATTTGGGCAACCCGCTTGCTTGGCCTACCACTCAAAGAACGAGTCACAGGAATTGACTTGACAAAACGCCTGTTAGAGCTCGCAGATAGAAAAGGTTACCGTATCTTCCTTCTTGGAGGGAAAGAAGGAGTAGCGGGGCGGGCAAGAGACAGGATCAAAGAGCGCTTCCCCTGCCTTGTTATTGTGGGCGCCCATCACGGCTACTTCGACGATGATGAAACGATAATAAGAACAATCACACAAGCAACCCCAGATATCCTTCTAGTAGGAATGGGAGCTCCCAAGCAAGAGTTATGGATGGCCAAGCACAAAGATAGACTTCATGTACCTCTGATGCTCGGGGTTGGAGGAGCGTTCGATGTGTTTGCCGGCAATTGCAGACGAGCGCCGATTCACTGGCAACGGATGGGTCTAGAATGGTTGTACCGCCTCTTGCGCCAACCATATCGAATCAAGAGCGCCATTACAATACCAATTTTCATTGCCAGGGTTCTTGTAGCCCGTCTCGTCCTAGATCTATTTACTTTCATCTCCATTAGCGAAGAGAATGGTTAGTTTTCCACCAAGTCAATAACTTCTAGCTGCACCTCTTTATGCCAGCGATCGAATCCAGCTCTAAAAACAACGGCAAGGTCACATGCGTTGTCGAAGGCATTGACATACCTTGACATCCGGAAAGCAATAAATGGAACCCGTGATCCATCACACGCAACCTTTCCCTTTAGGTGTTGCTTTCGTGCGCCTACCAGAGAGAGACCGTCAAATGAACATCCCCGTAAGAGAAAGATGGGCAAGGGATTACCTTGGCCATAAGGAGCTAACGAGCGCAGGTTAGTATGGAGCTGTATATCGATCCCATCGGGGACAACCTCCACATCAATGCTGTCAGCCGCGGGCGAAGGAGCCAGATTTTTTTCTGCGGCATAAAGCAAAAGTCGCTTGCGCAATACGGGAAGCAGATCATTCGAAACCGAAAATCCCGCCGCCATCTTGTGCCCACCATAACGAATAAGCAGATCAGAATGTGCCTCAAGGCATTCCGCCATATCAAATCCTTCTATACTCCGGCAAGATGCGCGACTTATTCGATCTCCACGAGATACAACAACTACCGGAACATGATAACGATCGACTAGCCTAGAAGCTGCAAGCCCTAGTATCCCTTCATTCCAATACGTTCCAGCAAGAATAACGATCCCATCTCTTGTCGGGTCTGTTCCTTCTTCTACTATCTTCTCCTCGGCCTGACCCAACAAATAATCTTGCGCGATCTCACGATCGCGATTGTAGTCTAGCAGGATCTCTGCTAGATATTTCGCGCTCTCCCGCTTTTCGGTGCAAAGAAGAAGAAAAGCCACCTTGGGATCACCAGCACGATTCGCCGCGTTTAGCTTGGGAACAATGATGTAAGCAATGTCTCTGGCCGTCACTCTCTTTGCGTTAACCGACATTCTATCCATCAATACGCGTAGGCCAAGTGAAGATCCCGTACCGCTGGCTAACAGTGAAAACGCCTCCTGTACTATCGCCCGGTTCTCTATTTCTGAGCCCCTGGCAAGGGGAACAAGGTCCGCAATCGTTCCCAGACCAACCAAATCCAGAAAAGAATAGGGAACTTCTCGCCCTAGTTGTCTGTACAGCCCGCAGATCAGCTTGTAGGCCACACCTACTCCAGCCAAATCACAGTTAGGGTATGTTTCACCTGCCTGATGCGGATCAAGGATGGCCACAGCCGGAGGCAGTTGCCCCCCGCTGGGTAGATGGTGATCCGTGACGATTGTGTCAATCCCAGCATCACGTAGCTCGGAAATCTCTTTCCCGTTGGAGATCCCACAATCAACAGTGATAACAAGTGAAAACAACTCGCCTATCACCCGATGCACAAAACCGACTGACAAGCCGTGCCCTTGCTTGCGAGTACCGACCTCAACCTTTATTGTTTCTTTGGGGAACAGAGGTAGCAGGCCCTTGTAAAGGACGGCTGCTCCACTCAAGCCGTCTACGTCAAAATCTCCGTGGATGAATACCTTTTCCTTCTTCTCAATTGCCTGTAACAATCGCGAGACGGCCTTTTCCACTCCCAGCATCAGAGAAGAGCAATGAAGATCCCGAGAACAAGGATCCATCAGT
The DNA here is from genome assembly GCA_030612175.1 of Candidatus Bipolaricaulota bacterium. Classification (GTDB taxonomy): domain Bacteria; phylum Bipolaricaulota; class Bipolaricaulia; order UBA7950; family UBA9294; genus JAUVYF01. Next base: position 28,763 of record JAUWOJ010000006.1, read on the forward strand.
GTCTCCCATTTCTGCCCGCCACGTTGCGCGAGCAAGACAGCAAACGGTCGTTTACAGGGAATTGCTTCTTGAATCTCGTGAATCAGGCTATCACTTGGACAAGCGGAGAGTTTCCATTCCTTCCCTGGATGGATAAGAGACTTCACATCAACCCTTCTTCGCCCCACCTGCCTTAAGTGTCCATGCATAGAGAATCGGGTTAGCTACATACATAGAGGAATACGTGCCTACAACCACCCCAATAAAAAGAGCCACAGAGAATCCGCGTAAAACCGTTCCACCAAACAAGAACAAGATCAAGACGGGAATAAAAGTTGTAAACGAAGTGTTTAGGGTCCGAGTCAATGATTGATTAACACTAAGGTTGATAGTATCGAAGATCGACCTTTTCTTGTTCATCTTGATATTCTCACGAATGCGGTCAAAGATAACTATTGTATCATTGAGGGAATACCCAACGATAGTCAAAAACGCAGCAATTGTAGGTAGATTCACTTGAATCTTGAAAAGAGCAAAGATACCCAGTGCGATGATTACGTCATGCGTAACTGACGCCACAGCGCCGATAGCGTACCGCAGGCGAAATCGCCACGAGACGTAAACCAGTATTACCACCAGGGCAAGCAACACAGCTTGCCAACCCTTTTGAGTAAGCTCCCGGCTAACCTGCTTGCCAATTGAGCGACGGTTGATATCCTCCACTTCAAACTGAGCTATTATAGTCTCTTCGATCTGATCAATTGTCGACTGATTTGCTTCTACGTCTAACTGTGTTGTGATGATCTTAGTGTTCTTGCCAGAAACATCCTGGATAGCGCTCTTTCCTAAATCCGTACTCTCAGGGGAAAGCCCAGCTAATACGCCACGCAAATCAGCTATCTCTACTGGCCCGGCGAACTTAATCGTAAATTCGGTTCCACCGGTAAACTCAATCCCTGGATTTAGGCCTCGCACTTGAGGGATCAAGAGAACAATGCTCGCCACTACAAGAATGATAGAGATGGGAACCAAGTACTTTGCTTTGCCAAGAAAATCGTACTGTCGCACGCAAACCTCCCTTAAACTGCTCCCACCCTCCTCATCCACCGAGACTTAATCCGATTGGCCTTATTCTTATGAATTGTGTGATGTTTGGCCGCTTTATCAGTTACTTTGGCAAGCTCGGGCAAGAGTGCGCGTGCCGCCTCTCTATCGCCAGCAGCCAGATGAGTCTTTATCTGCTTAATGACATGCTTGAGTGCCGTCTTTTTTGCTCGATTGAGTCCTCGACGTTTTTTACTCTGACGCAAACGCTTCTCTGCTGAACGAATGTTAGGTATTTTGATCACCTCTCCTGGATTACTAATTGTCGAATTATTCAGTACTGCAGAAGCTTATCTCATGCTCATCGCAAAATCAAGCTCCGAAACCTTTACTCGAAGCTACTCTCCAATTCACGCAAGAGGGGTTCTTCCCTATCTGGCCTACCTACTGCAGTCAAGCGCCAGCAGTGGAGAATCGGAGGCCGGAAGCAGGACTAGGGGTACGATTCACCGTTCACCGTTTTTCGCTCATCACCCCCTGCCCTATTGTCAGACCTCTATCACTCTTTTGTATATGGCGTTTGTTCTTATCCCCTGGCGATCACTCCTTCATTACCACAAAGGCGAACAAGTTACGGTTGACTTTATATCCCTCCATAAGCTACGCTGAGCTCGGTCTTACATATCAACGCATGTTTCAATGAGGGGGAACAATATTGGACAGAATCATTAAACGCAGCGGCCGTGTAATGCCCTTCGATAAGGAGAAAATCACAACCGCTATCCAGAAAGCCATGCACGCGGTGGGAAACCCTGACAGAGCAGCGGCCGAGCAATTGTCGGGCCGGGTCGTGGAGTACCTCTATGAGACATTTGTAGATAAGCCGCCCAAGGTAGAAGAAATCCAGGATACAGTAGAAAAAGTACTCATCGAAACAGGATACATCAGAGCGGCCAAGGCTTACATTCTTTATCGCAAACAACACGCTGACATGCGCGAGATGCGCGGCCTCCTTACTGAAATCCCACTCGTGGAAGACTACCTACAGGACCGCAACTGGCGGGTGCGCGAGAACAGCAACATGACCTACTCGCTACAAGGGCTAAACACCCATATTACGGATAGAGTGATCTCACGTTATTGGCTGAATAAGATTTACCCCAAGGAAATCCGTGAGCGCCACATTGAAG
>JAUWOJ010000078.1 GCA_030612175.1 Candidatus Bipolaricaulota bacterium
ATAGCACTGTATGATCCTCTTGCCCCGCCCGAGCATATATCCATATTTCCTTGATGGAGGAAACCTGCGCATCGTACGCTGACAAGTCTACTCTCACTCGACACTAACTAGTTGAATAGTCAAGTGATTGAATGGTAACAAGGGTTCGTAGAGTTCATTGAGTTCATCGGGTTCGTTGGGTTGAAAAGACAGTCAAGAGTCGAAAACAGTGAAAGACAAAGAAGCCAGAACTGAACACTAATAACCGATAATTGATAACTTTCTTTCCTGAAAGCTGATCGCTGTTTGCTGCTGACTGAGCACTGACGGCTGAAAGTTTCCTTTTTCTTCCTGATAACTGCTTTTCTTCCTGAAAGTTTCCTTTCCTTTGCTAATACCTGGTACCTAATACCTGGTACCTAGTATCTAATACCTGACACCTAGCCCCTACTACCAGCTCTTCCTTACTCACTTATTCAACCACTCAACTATTCACTTGTCTTAGGAAGTGGGAGGAACAAAGTTGACATCCGTCGTTCTTTGACTTATTGTTTTTTTGATAATCGAATCTCAGGAGGTGATTATTGAGAGCAGTATGCACGCGATAAAAATGCGAGCAATATTCGGCTTGGGAAAATTAATTACACCGATTTGAAACCTTAAGGAGGTTTAGTGATGAAGTGGGGAAAATTCAATTTAGGTGCTAGTGAGAGACTGAACAAGGTTCTTGGAAAGCTTCTTGGACAGAAGGGAATGTACTATCTGCTAACGATTGCTGCGCTCGGACTCATCTTGGGTGCTGGCGCAAAGTGGCGTCCGTAGGAATTACCCAAGTGGTTTGATAGATACGGGTTCGCGGTGGCACGGAGCTGAAGAAGGTTTCGGGAAGTTCCTTGCGAAGAGAGGGATTTACGATTTGCCAATGTACGTTGGCTTGGATTCATCTTAGAGGTAATACAGGTAGGTGATCAACCGAGTGATGTTTTCTCTATGGTAGTTCTTCTCCTTGATTTGTGTTAAAGTAGAAAAGGTAAGCTCAAATCCCCCGAGAAAGGAGAGATCATGAAGCTACCTGTAAGTGGAAGGGTCTATATTTATGGTCTGTGTCTACTCGCGGTGGTAGTGATTGGGTATTATGCACGTGAGCTTGCGTTTACGTCTGTCGAGCAAATAGTCACTTTCGTTCTATTCGTCATAATAGCGTTTTTGGCAGAGATTTATGCAACCTGGATCCCAGTATATGGAATTGAAATGTCCGGTTCACTGGCGATCTATCTGGCATCGCTATTCATACTTGGTCCTTCTCTGACCGTATTTGTTGCGCTGTTATCAACACTGGCTTCAGAGACAATGATGCGCTGGGGCAACTGGAACCGCTTAACCCGCAGTGCGGGCACATTCATTCATGCGGTAAGCTTTAACGTAGCCCAGTGGGTCGTGACCGTGGCTGTCACGGGGAGCATCCTTGTTTTGGTTCGCCGTGTTCCTTTAACTCTTGCATCTGTGGAGGACTATCCATGGGCCCTTCTGGCTTTTGTTTGCTATGCGGGGATCAATCTTTCTTTGGTGACAGGGATGGTCTCTTTAGCAGAACACAAGCATTTTTCTTATGGTTTGCTGAGAGCTTCTAAGGACTTTCTTATTCAATACGCGAGTCTCTTCGCGTGTGCGCTTCTGCTTACTGTGCTCTATTCATTATCGATGTGGTACATGTTCTTGGCGATCGTGCCATTGATGTTGGTCCACGTTTCGTTTCGCAGTTACCTCAGACTTCAGACCGAGGCACGCAAGACGTTCGAGAAGATCTCCCGTCTTCTCGACGAACGTGACCACTACACGGCTGTACACTCGACCGAGATTGCCCAGCTTGCCATGAAGATTGCCCAGGAGATGGGGCTTCCTCAGGGAGAGATCGAGAAGGTCGATATTGCAGCTCGGGTTCACGACATTGGTAAGATTGCGGTTCCCGATTCGATCCTCCTCAAGCCAGGTTCACTGAATGCGGAGGAGTGGGTGACGATGAAGCGCCACCCAGTAATTAGCGCGGAGTTGATCGAGGGATTGGAGATCTATAGACCGGTGGCAAACGCCGTACGGCATGAACATGAGCACTGGAACGGGAGCGGCTATCCAAACGGATTAAGAGAAGATCAGATCCCTCTTATCGCACGGATAATCGCCGCTGCGGATATCTACAACGCGCTCTCCACTGACAGACCATATCGCAAGGCGTTCTCCCATGAAGAAGCAATCCAGATGATCAAGGGGATGAAGGGCGCGGATCTAGACCCGCTGGTGGCCGATGCCCTATTGCGAGTACTTGACTCCTTGGAGAATAAATCGTCCCAAGATGCAAATCCTTTACGTGATGGATAGACGCTGTTAAGGCATGTTTATCATCGGTGCCGTTCCCATCGGGATTCTTGTTGGGTACTTACGCAGAGGGAGAGTTGCTCACCTTGTGTCGCTTCGGTTGCGGCTGTTGTGGGTAATTCCTATTTCACTGCTGCTCCAACTGGCGATCTTCCCTTTTTTCAGCGAGCGTCCTCTCTTCCCGTATGCCACGGGTTCGCTGCATCTCCTTTCTTATGCCCTAATCCTGGTATTCCTTGTGCTCAATTACCGTACCTTCCCTTTTCTTATTATTGGCATGGGAGCGCTGTTGAACCTACTCGTGATCGCAGTGAACGCTGGGTACATACCCTCCTCTCCGACCGCCCTCAGCCGCGCGGGAAGCGAGGACGTTGCAGCTTGCCTCCTGAAGGAGGGTGCGTACGGAAACGTTATCTTGATGAACGAGGGGACACGACTCAATTTCCTGGGAGACCTTCTCTATCTCCCACGGTGGGTCCCGTTTGCCACTGCCTTCAGTGTAGGGGATCTCATTGTGGCGCTCGGACTCATCTGGCTGATTGCCTGGGGGATGGGGCAACGCCCCGTGAACAATGTCCCTCCGGGCGACACCCGTAACACAACGGAGCCGCGTGTTAGAAATGATCACCGCGGTGAATCCCGAGAACGCATACCTCAAAACACCAGTCTAGAGTCAGCAGTCGAGAAAAGGCGAGTTAGATAGTTGATTGGTTGAATAGTTGATTGGTTTGATTCGTTTAATTGGCTAAGCAAGGAAGGGCGAACTGATAACTGCCTTTCTTCCTGATAACTAACAACTGAGGACTGATTCCCGTCTCTCACCTACTCGGCCAAGGTAGTCGGCCATCGACAAAGCATCCATTGTCATGGTACTTGCGCAAATAGTGGTAAACTCGTATTCTATGCGTACTTCATAAAGAGAGGAAAGGAGATCAATGATTGAACGTTGGTTGAGCTATCATGTGTTGGGGAGCGAGATCTGGCGTTACGGAGTCGTTCTGCTTCTCTTCTTAGGGGCGTTTGTTCTCTATCGACTTTTCCGCATCATCGCACGTCGCCTTTCTCCGCCAGAGGCAGAGAAAAAAGTACGCTGGGCAGTGCTCAACCTTATTCAGAGTCTTCTTCGTGGCGCCCTTCCGTTTATGCCAATTTGGCTGTCCATCTATGTCTTCCGGGTTCCAGAGAACGTTCAGGAGATCATTGATCGGCTATTCTTGGCTATCCTAACCATATTCATCCTCTACCTTGTAACCAAATTAGTAGGCTTGATGACTGTCTTACTCAAGGGACGAGCAGCAAGAACTGAATCGACTCTTGACGAGCACTTGGTCCCGCTATTGGGCAAGGTCCTCAAATGGTTCATCTGGGTAATCGGTCTTCTCCTCTTCCTTCAGAATGTCCTCCACTACAACATCTCAAGTCTCCTTGCCGGGCTGGGTATCGGTGGGTTGGCTCTTGCCTTCGCCGCCCAGGACACAATCGCCAATATCTTTGGAGCGGTGATGATCTTCATCGACCGACCGTTCAAGGTAGGCGACGCCGTCAGCATGGAGGCATTTGAAGGATCGATCGAGGCGATCGGACTGCGCTCAACGCGGCTGCGCACCTGGGATGGAACCCTGGTAATGATCCCCAATCGCACGGTGGCCTCCGCCAACATCAACAACCTAACCGCTCGGCCGATGCGTCGAAGCAATTTCACCATTGGCCTTGTCTACGATACCTCTACTGCCAAGTTGGAAGAGGCTCTTAGCATTGTGCGAGAGACCCTGGAGAAACACCCCTCAACTGGTCAGTACCGTGCCTACTTCAACCGTTTCGGCGATTACTCACTGAATATTCTTGTGCAGTACTGGTGTAACGTCATGGACTACGAAATCTACCTGCGTTCGCTCGAGGAGATCAACATGGAGATCAAGCGCCGCTTTGAGGCAAACGGGATCGAATTCGCCTTCCCCACCCAGACCCTCTACCTCAAACCAGAACAGCGTCCTCAGCCAAGTGAGTCTCCGTCATAGGATAAAGGTCGGGCGAATCCAATGAACTGCTGTTGCCGTTGCACAGAGGACAAAGGGCGCTCCGAGGTATGACGTTAGATTCACTTGCTCACAGCTAATTGGCTGAGACGCTGGCTCGCCCCTACTTCACTTTAGCGTAAACGGCGGATACTTGTCTGTTGTCAACAGAAGCATGTAAGCTGCGACTCTCAGATGCCAGCGGAACACGCCAACCACGAAGTCGAACAGGTTCTTCGGATACCGCCCGCCAAACAGAATCGCAAACCAAGCAATGATGATGATGATGACCGTGGCAGCGTCGAGGAACCCCAGAACGATGTAGTGGGGAATGGCTAGGAAATATTTCACTAACGGCATCCACTGGCTGAGCTCC
>JAUWOJ010000016.1 GCA_030612175.1 Candidatus Bipolaricaulota bacterium
TTTCAATATATGTAATGTTAAGATATACATCATCTATAGAGATTGAATACACTTGATCTAACTCAAATGTATCTTTTAGAAATACTTCAATAGACACAGTGATATTCACATCTGTAGAAATTAAACTTGTTACGTCAAATCCTCCTATTTTTGCCGTTTCTAAATGAAGGCGCTTGTGTTGTCGTACTAGACTGCAACGATAAGGGGCTGAGCGATATCAAGAAGGAATTACCGTCGCTCTTCGCTACCATCAATGCCGATGTATCAGATGTGGACGATGTGGCACATGCGTTTAACGAATTGGATCGACTACTGGGAGGATTGGATGTACTGATCAACAACGCGGGGATCAGTTTTCGTAAGCCCGTAACGGACATAACCCCCCAGCAATGGTGCAGGGTAATAGCCGTCAACCTTAATGGGGTTTTTTTTGTCGCTCAACAAGCCGCTCGGCGGATGCTGTCTGGTGATGGTGGGGTGATTCTGAACATGGGTTCGACCAATGGGATAGTTGGTTATCCTTTCTACGCCGACTACAATGCTTCCAAGGCAGGGGTCATCGAGCTAACACGTTCGATGGCGCTTGAGTTGGCCCCAAAAGTGCGAGTCAATGCTGTCTGTCCTGGCTTCATCCTCACACCAATGCAGAGGGCGGAATATACTCCCGAAATGCTGCGCGCCTATGAGAATAAGGTGCCGCTGAAGCGGGTAGGCCGCCCAGACGAGGTTGCGGCACTGTTTGCCTTCCTTGCCTCCAGCGATGCAGCTTTCATTACCGGGCACTATTTTCCGATCGACGGCGGGGAGATCGCAGGCGGGCTAGCGAGCCAGGGGTGATAATTGTCGTGGCAACTCTCCTCGCAGTGCTCGTGGTGCGCCAGAAGTCAAGTCAATAATTGCTGAGGGATGCCCACTTGCGGTTGATTCATATACAATCAGCTCAACTTTATTGCCAAACTGTTCTATCATTTGGTCGATGTTGTTAATCGGCGGCTCCCCGGAGCGATTCACGCTTGTGCCAAATAATGGTCGGGCGAGCCGGGCCATGACTTCTGTGAAGAATGGATGATTGGGTACACGTATTCCTACTTTTCTCTCCTTGACGGCTGAAGCGGGCGCCTGAGCTGTCGCCCACAACAGGAAGGTAAATGGGCCAGGAAAGAAGTCGTTGAGTATCTTGCGCGTTTGCTCATTCAGATAAGCGAATCGCTCAGTTAGGTCAGACGTAGGCAGGTGAAGGGTGAATGGATGTTGTGATGAGCGGCTTTTCATTGTCTGCACTCGCGCAACCACCTGCTTATCCCAGGGGTTTCCACCAATTCCGAAGACAGTATCAGTCGGAAAAATTAGCACTCCACCACATTCCAGTATCTCGTTTATCGATGGAGAAAGTCTGGGGTCATCATTGCGAAGAACCAACGGATTCATGTGGAGATAAAACGGATGACGTCGCCGTCTTGCACGACATAATCGTGTCCAGCCCGTTGAACTTGTCCCTTCTCTCGCAGTGCTTTCTCCGAGCCCATGGAGATTAGTTGTTGGAGAGACATCACTTCTGCAAGGATAAACCGCTTCTCAAAATCCGAATGGATCTTGGCGCCTGCCTTGGGGGCAGTAGTTCCTTGAGGAACAGTCCACGCACGCACCTCAGGCCCTTCAAAGGTAAAGAATGTGATCAGGTCAAGGAGCTGGTACCCGGATTTAATCAGCTCATCGAGCCCGGTCTTATTGAGACCCCATTCTTGTAGATAGGCTGCTTTTTCTTCAGCAGTATCTGCTATCTCGGCAATCTCTGCCTCAATCAAACCGCGGATTGTTATTGCCTTTGTATTGTGTTCTTTGGCAATGAGAGTTACGGGTTTTGAATACTCATTCTCTCCTTTCTCTCCCACGTTTGCCACATATAAGAGTGGTTTGGCGGACAGAGGAGAGATCTCGCGTAAGCTGTCCTCAATTTCAGGAGCTATGGAGATATCGCGCAAGGGCATCCCCTCTGCTACTTGACCTCGCAGGTGTTGCCAGGCGCTGAGTCGAGCAGCTGCATGGCGACCTTTCCCTTTCGCTTCTCGCGCCAAACGCTCCTCTACCCTGCTCAGAGTTTCGTAGTCTTTCAACAGCAGCTCTGTGTTTACTACATCGATGTCTCGAAGCGGATCCAACTTATCTGTAACGTGTGCAACATTTGGATCGACAAAGCAGCGAACAACATGCAGAATTGCATCGACTGTACGGATTTCTGAGAGGAATTGATTGCCCATTCCAGCGCCGTGGCTAGCTCCTTCCACCAAACCGGCGATATCGATGAACTCAAGGTAAGTGGGGATCTTTCTTTTTTCTGGGAAGAGCACCGCAAGTCGGTCAAGACGACTGTCGGGAACAGGAATTGTTCCCATATTCGCTTCTATTGTACAGAATGGGTAGCTTTCTACGCGCGCTCCGGCAGCAGAAAGGGCGTTGAAAATCGTAGATTTACCCACATTAGGAAGACCGATCAAGCCACAGTTGAACCCCATCTTGCCTCCTTTCTTTTACTATAGATCGAAGTACTGCTGTGAACAAGGTGAAAGCTCTTACTTGATGGGCTACTATTGAGTGCGAAGGAGGGGTGAAATGACGGAGGTACGTCTCCCCGATCTAGGGGAGATCAACGAGGTAACAGTAGTTGATTGGCTGAGGCAGGAGGGGGAAACGGTCGTTGCCGGAGAAGAGCTTGTTGAAGTAGAGACAGAGAAGACAACCTTTGTTGTTGAGGCGCCACAAGACGGCAAGCTCGCTCTGATTGTGAAGAAGAAAGGCGATAAGGCGCGTATCAATGAGCTCTTGGCTAGAATTAGTTGAGAATAAGCTGGAGGCTGTACACCTTCCTCTTGGACGCATGGAGTACGTCAGAACCTATCATCTGCAGGCTCGGTTACACGAGCTGCGCTGTCAAGGCAAGATTGCTGACACTGTTATTACGGTTGAGCACGAGCCGGTATTTACTATTGGGCGCTCAGGCTCGGCAAGTAACATCCTAGTTCCTCTGAACGTTCTGAAACACGAGGGAATCTCTGTGCATGAGACCGAGCGCGGAGGAAACATCACTTATCACGGGCCAGGTCAGCTTGTTGTCTATCCAATCATTGACTTGCGTAACCAAGGGTGTGATCTCAAACGTTACATACGGAACCTTGAACAGTCCGTAATCGGGTTCTTGGCCAGACTTGGGATTATGGCAGAACGTCGTGCTGGTTTTCCTGGAGTGTGGGTAGGCTCGCGTAAGATCGCTTCAATTGGTGTGTACGTTAAGCGCTGGATAACGCGACATGGCTTAGCATTGAACGTGGATGTGAACAAATGTCATTTCGGCATGATTAATCCGTGTGGGATGAATATCGAGGTTGTTTCCCTAAATGAGCTAACCAAGGAGAAATATTCTCTGACGAAAGTCAGAGCGGGAATCCTATCTCAGATGGAACAGTTATTCGGATGGAGGTTTGTCGAGGGAGATGCGCAACAGTATTGGGAGAAAGACTGGTGAATGTAAGGCCGCAGTGGTTAAAAGTAAGGGCTCCTTCCCTGAAGGAAGCGGAAGAGATTAAGATCCTGAGGGATATTCTTGCCCGTTATCATCTTACTACTGTCTGTCAAGGGGCAAATTGCCCAAATGCAGTGGAGTGCTGGAGTGCGCGTACTGCTACGTTCATGCTGTTGGGTAAGTCGTGTACACGAACTTGTCGCTTCTGTGGCGTTCCAACCAGTGATCCTGGGGGGGTAGTTGATTGGGAAGAACCGGTACGTTTGCGTGCCGCAGTTGATGAGCTTGGGCTTTCCTATGTCGTTCTTACCTCAGTGGACCGTGACGATCTCGAAGACGGCGGAGCAAGGTTGCTTGCCACAGCAATAGCAGGGATAAAGGATAGTGGCAAACAGTCAAAAGTGGAGGTCCTTGTCCCTGATTTCTCCGGCGATGAACAAGCGATTACTGCTGTTGCTGCGGCAGGAGCGGATGTGATCGGTCACAATCTGGAGACAGTACGTCGCCTTAGTCCGCATCTGCGTGACCGTCGCGCAGGTTATGATCTTTCACTGCGCGTTCTCGGGAAGTTCAAGAAACTGGCACCCGCAAGTATCATCAAGAGCTCGCTCATTTTGGGAATGGGTGAAACCCGGACTGAGATTCTTCAAGCACTGCGAGACCTACACAATACAGGTGTTGATGCTGTCACTCTTGGGCAATATTTACGACCTACCGGGAAGGCCATTCCTGTTGCCCGTTATCTCCTACCAGAGGACTTCGATGAGATCGCCCGAGCTGCCCAGCGAATTGGATTTCGCTTTGTGATGTCTGGGCCACTTGTTCGAAGCTCATACCATGCCCCTGAGATGTTCAACAGAGAATGCGCCTCATAGTCGATGCTGAGCCTTGTTCTCCTTCTTTCGGTCTCGCTCTGGAAGAGGCGATCTTTGACCAGGTGCGGGGCGGAGGGGAGGATGCGTTGAGAATTTGGTCAAACAAACGCGCGGTGATTCTCGGACGGTCACAATCAGCCGTTCACGAGGTGGATATGAGGCAGGCTGCAGGCGCTTCGATACCGGTACTTCGCCGCATTTCAGGCGGGGGTACTGTCTATCACTACCCAGGCAATCTCAATGTTTCTCTCCATGTTGGGGATGGGCGTGGATTAGAAGGTGTGAAGGAGACATTTATCCGATTGGGAGAGACCATTGGTGCAGCTCTTTTTCGGCTTGGAATACGGACAAGCGCGCAAGGGAATGCTTTGTTTATCGCTGGCAAGAAGATCGGCGGCGCTGCTCAAGCACGTCGCGGTAACTCTCTTCTTTACCATACTACCTTGCTTGTTCGGCCAGATACGATTCCAATGCAGGCTCTTCTTCTTGCTTTACGCAAGGATTACCGTCCCGTTGGAGTGCATTCGCGGCCTAATGCGATGACAACGCTCGCCGAGACTGCTCAAATTAGCCATTCGATGAACGAATTCGCTTCTTTTTTTGCGGGAGAGCTCTGCAAAGAATTTGATCAACCTCTATGGAAAGACTACCCCACGCCAGAAGAAAATGAACGAGCACATGGGCTTGTTGAGGAAAAATATGGTTGTGACAAATGGAACCTGTATCGCTAGAGGACCAACGAATTATAACTTGCCAGCTTGGCCGCCAAACGCGCGGATCGATCGAGATTGCAGTACGTTGTCAATATGGTTATCCACAGGTAGTACGTGTGTGCCCGTTACTAGAGGGACAACCTTTTCCCACGCTCTTCTGGCTTACATGTCTGTTTCTATGCCGCGCGGTTAGCCAACTAGAAAGTGCTGGTTGGATAGGGCAAATTGAGAGGTTGCTGCATAGGGATGGAGATCTGAAGAGACGCATGAATAAGGCCCACCGGGCTTATATAAGGGAAAGATACGAGTTGTTGTCTGTTGAGGATCGGACCGATCTTGTCGACGTGGCAGCGTCGAGAACCTTGCTGGAGAAAGGGATCGGGGGAATCAGTGATTTTCGGCATGTCAAGTGCTTGCATTTGCATGTTGCCCATGCCTTGGTACGTACCAATCCCGTTGGAGAGATAGTGCTACGGCATCTACCGAAACATACCTGTCCTTCAACAAACGTAGTTTGCTCTTCTTACAAGGCTCTGTAGCAGTCAAGTGCGTCGTCTATATCTTACTTCGCTTGTCTTGGCGCTAGAGGTAAGCTCCACCATGGACATTTACTATTGCTCCAGTAATGTAGTCGGCCTCAGCCGATGCAAGGAAGGAGACCACGGACGCGATCTCTTCTGGTTTGCCCATTCTTCCTAATGGAATTGTGTTCCGGGAACCTCTTGGAGGATGCTCAGAGGTGATAAGCCCAGGATTGACCGTATTTATTCGAATCTTCCAAGGGGCTTCCGTTTTGGCGAGTGATTTGGTGAGAATAAGTAGTCCTGTTTTAGCAATTGTGTAAGGAACAGTGTTTGGTACGGCGCGCAGCACTTCGGAGTTCATCATTCCGATGTTTATGATCTGTCCTCCTTGGTGTTCTCGCATGTGGGGAATAATCGCCTTGCAGCAAAGGAAAGCGCTTGTGAGATTACTCTCCAGAATGTGGTTCCATTCTTCAATTGTTGTATCAAGCACGGGCTTGAACAAGAAATCACCAACGTTGTTCACTAGAAGGTTGATCGGTCCGCGGGAAGCGGCTTCTGAAATGATGTGATTTACTCCATCTTCGGTTGTTACATCGCCCTTGACTAGGATCGAATCAGGGGAAAGCCTGCTAATGATCTTGAGAGTCTCTATGGCTTTCGTTTCATTGGCTCTATAGTTGAGAACGACAGAAAACCCATCGCGGGCAAGGCGAGCAGCGATTGCTTGCCCGATGCCTTGAGTCGCACCCGTGATTAGCGCCTGCTTAGAAGATGTCATGGTGTCTTGTCAACCCTATCAATGCTAATAGCTTGCTGAAGATTCTCTGGCGCGCAACATGCTATGTCTGCCTTCTTCTAGTATAGAGAATCAGATGGTTAGGACAAGTTGCTATCACAGATAAGGATCGTGGTACCATGGTCTGTTGAGAGAGCGGGAAGCGAAGAGCTCCTAACTCAACTGTATTCGTGGATTTTTCATGGCTCCTAAATTTCCCTATTACTTAGATTGATCAAACACAATCGCCCATATATAATTGTGTACGTATCGGGGAGTAGCGCAGCTTGGTAGCGCGCCTGCTTTGGGAGCAGGAAGTCGCTGGTTCAAATCCAGTCTCCCCGACCAGAAGTGGTGATCTCAGATTGAGCGAAAAAACTATCTATCTTTCTCTCTATCGGCGCTGGCGGCCAAAACGTTTTGTTGACGTAGTGGGGCAAGCAGCGATCGTGCGCACATTGCGAAATGTGGTGGTTGCTGGCGAGGTAGGGCACGCTTATCTCTTTGCTGGCGAGCGAGGAATTGGAAAGACATCAGTGGCGCGTATCCTTGCGCGCGCGGTCAATTGTCTTGCGCCAACAGGCGGGGAACCGTGTAACAGCTGTGCCAATTGTCAGACAATACTGCTCAGGCGCTCCCTGGATATTCTAGAGATTGATGGCGCTTCAAACAGAGGGATCGATCACATTCGCCGTCTACGTGAAGAAGTGAGCTTTGCCCCAACTGCCCTCGAAAAGAAAGTATACATAATTGACGAGGTTCACATGCTGACCAACGAAGCATTTAACGCTTTGTTGAAGACCCTGGAAGAGCCGCCAGCGCACGCAATGTTTATATTTGCCACAACTGAACCACACAAGATTCCTCTCACGATTGTCTCTCGCTGTCAAGTACTTAATTTCCGAAAGATCTCAACAGAAATCATTGCTGCCCATCTCTCTGAGATTGCCCGTAGTGAGAGCGTCACAATCTCTAAGGAAGCAGTTGTGCTGCTCGCGCATAAAGCGAACGGCGGGATGCGTGATGCGATTGTGTTGCTTGAGCAAGCGATGAACTATGGGCAAGGAGATATCGATGCTGGTGCTGTCATCAAGATGCTGGGGATGGCTCACCCCAAGGTCCGGGAAGAGTTCTTGTCTGCGGTCGAGAAGGGAAATCGGGGCGCTGTTCTGACGATTATTGATTCTCTTGCCGAACAAGGAAAGGATCTAGAGCTCTTTCTGAGCGATTTGACAGGGGTCTTGCGTGATCGGATCGCTGGAGAAGGAGGGTGTGACGGGTGTGATGTGAGGTTGTGTCATGGATTGCTTCGTGTAAAGCAAGAACTGTTTCATTCTCTGGATCACAGAATCTTGATGGAAATCGGTATCCTCGAATTGATGAATGAGTTGGGTCTGTCGCAGGAGCCAAGCGGGGCTGAACATAGCTCCAAAGAGGGTGAGGGTCTCCCGGAGCATGAAGAAAACACAGTGGATGATTCTCCTGCGGAGCACAAAGCAAAGGAAGAAACCGGTTCTCATGAAGAAGCCAGCCTGTCCTCGATTGATTGGTGGGAGGAGATGTTGGGAGAGATACAGCAAGAAAGGATTGCTATCGCAGCATTTCTTGCTGAAGCCACACCACACCTGGAAGGCGAGAGATTGACAATTGCGTTTCATCCTGAGCACACGTTTCATAAGGAGAGCCTGGAAAAGACGGGAAATATGCAATATCTATCCGGTATGGTACACCGCCGATTGGGCGATCAGTTTTATGTGGATGTGAAACTTGATGGAGAAGTGATGCGGAAACCCTCTCCGCGAGAGAAGTTGCGGGAAAAGGCGGAACTTGTACGTCAAATGTTTGATGGAAAGGTTGTGAAGGAGGACTGATGCAGGGAATAGGCGGCATGGGCAACCTGATGAAACAGGCAAAAAAATTACAGGCTGAGCTGGAGAGAAAGCAGGAAGAACTTGCCAGAATGAAGGTAGAAGCTAGTTCTGGTGGAGGAATGGTCACCGCGACGGTGAACGGTCGTGGTGAGTTGCTGAACCTTGCTATTGAAAAGGAAGTTGTTGATCCAGATGATGTAGATATGCTCGCCGATCTTATCATTGCCGCGGTGCAAGAAGCACAGAAGAATGCGCGCGATCGCTCACAGGAGCTCCTGGGGCCGCTCGCTCAAGGGCTGAATCTTCCTGGGATACCAGGATCATGATCGCTCCCTTAGGAGAGTTGATTGAGCGGTTAAGAGCTCTCCCGGGTATTGGGCGAAAGAGCGCCGAAAGGATGGCTTTCCATCTGCTAAGCAGCCCGCAATCAGAAGCGGCACAACTTGCTCGAGCGATCGATGGCATCAAGAAAAACGTACATCGGTGCAACCGCTGCTTCAACTTCGCAACTGCTGATCTGTGCGAAATATGTTCAGCTCCCAAGCGTGAACAGCATATGATCTGTGTTGTCGGACAGCCGTGGGAAATACTGAAAATTGAGCAGACGGGTGAATATCATGGCCTCTATCATGTACTTAACGGCCTCATTTCAGCGATGGATGAAGTCTCCGCTAGCGATTTGAGCATTGATGCCTTAGTTAGGCGGATTCGACAAGAAAAAACCAGGGAGATTATCCTTGCCCTGGAACCAAAACTGGAAGGTGAAATAACGGGGATGCATATTCTGTCGTTAGTAAAGCCCCTTGGAGTAAAGGTTTGCCAAATCGCCCAGGGAATTCCTGTAGGCCGCGATCTGGAGTTTGCGGATGAGGTTACATTGGGCCGCGCGTTACGTGGACGAATTGAGCTATAGTCCTACCCTTGCCGCCATTGTTGAGTTTGATGGGATGATTGCCTTGCGCTGAGCGATCGAGACAAATATAGTCCCAGAGGGATTGATAAACTATCTAATCAAATTAGGGGGGGATGAGTGTCTGAAGAGATTGGTAAGTTGCTCGAATTGCAGGAAAAAGATCGAGAAAGATACGACTTATTAACACGGCTAGAGCAATTGAAAGAAGAACATCTACGAATAGAACAAAAACTAGCCGAAGAGCAGTCCGCGGTGGAGGAACGTTGCCAACAGGTGAAACAGTTGAGCCATGACAGCCGCGGGAAGAATCTTGAGGTTGACGATGTCGACACGCAAATTCGCAACTATCAAAAACGACTAGATGAAGGGATCATCAGTTTCAAGGAGATGGAGGCGCTGCAAGCAAAGATCGCTAACCAACGAAACCGGATTGACGAAATGGAAGACAACGCTATTGAGCTCATGGATATGATGGAGATAGCTGAAGCAAAGCTAGTAGAAGTAGAAAGAGACCTGGATGAGCAGAAAAGATGTTTTGCCTCTCGAAGTGCAAGGATTAGCAGTCAAATCCTAGAGGCCAAAGAGAAACTCGAATCCCGTGAGCAAGAGCGAGCTGCGATTAAAGATAGATTCCCTGCGCACCTTCTCTCTCACTACGAGGGGTTGCATTCCCAGTTTGACGATCCCGTAGTAGCGATCGTGAATGGGCTATGCTCTGGATGCAAGCTAAAGCTAAACAGCACTACTATCGAGCGGGCGCGAACCGAAACAGAGATCGTCACCTGCCAGAATTGCTCACGTATACTATACATCACCTAGGCCGAACACTGGGAATTTGCGTGTTGTTGGCCCTTCTTATCGGTTGTGTCTGCTATTCCTTGCCTCTACCAATTGGACCTCTCTCTGACTATGGCGGTGTGCTAGATAGTTATGGCCGGGAGCGAATCAGTGGATTGATCAAGGAGGCGGAGGAACATCTGGGAACAAGGGTTTATGTCCTAGCTAGCTGGGATAGCCCATTCGCCGATCTAGATCGTTATGCTTATGCTGTCCTTGAGGCGTGGAACCTCTCGGAAGGGCATACTATTCTTGCTCTCTTCCTCAAGGAAAACAACAATTGGAGGGTGAAAGTGCTCTCCGGTGAAGCAGCAGATTCTGCCCACCCTCAACTTGCCCAGGAGATCGAATTAGGCATCTCAGACTTGGTCTACCATTCTCGCATTGAAGAAGCAATGGTAAAGCTGTTTTCCATTCTCGAGAATCGCGTTTTCAGGGCGAGTGCGTCTGCAAAGCCGACTACAGGGCAGGGCAGGAGCCGCGTCTTCCTTTCCCTGGTGGTAGTCGCCATGGTTTTCCTTGTAGCAGTGTTCATCTCTCGCCGGATTTGTCCACGGTGCGGCCGTGTTCTTCGAGTACGAAAGCGCCGCTCTCTTGGTCCATACGGAAGCAATAATGTGTTATACTATTGTCGACATTGTGGATTTTCGCGAAGAAAGAAGCGAGAGGGCTAGAGGATCGCAGAGGGTAACCTCTGAGGAAAGTCCGGACTCCACAGGGCAAGTCACTGGGGAAATCCCAGCGAGCGAAAGCTCGGGAAAGTGCAACAGAGAGCAGACCACCAATGGCTTAGGCACAGGTGACGGTGAAACGGCGGTGTAAGAGACCACCAGCGATTCGGGCGACCGGGTCGGCTTTGTAAACCCTGGCTGGAGCAAGGCCAAATAGGAAGGCGCTTAAGAGCTGCCCGCTCAAGCCTTTGGGTTGGCCGCATAGATAGATGATCCTCCTCGACAGAATCCGGCTTATAGGCCCTCTCGTGATAGATAGTTGATGATATGAAACGAAAGCGGGCAGTGTGGTGGGTTCTATTGGTGCTTTATGCCGCCACGATTTTTGCTCTTTCCAGTTTTCCTTTGAAGGAGAGAGAGCCAGTTGTTCTGATCCCTCACGAAGATAAGCTGTTGCACTTCTTGGAGTTCTTCTGTTTCTTTGTCCTCTCTTGGAAGGCCCTGCATAATCGAAACAGGATGTTCTATGCGCTGCTTATTACGGGAATATATGCGGGAAGTGATGAACTTCATCAATTGTTTGTCCCCATGCGCGAAGCCAGTATTCTTGACTGGTTCGCTGGCTTCACGGGGGGAGTGGCTGGAATGATCGTAGTTTGGCTTTGCGCCCGCTTTCCCTTGCCTGGAATAGCAAGGATTCGTATACTTGGAAGATCGGATCACAAGGAGGAGGACTAGAGGTGTTTCTCTCATTCTTTATGGGGCCGAGTATCCTTATTTTGCTACCAGCGCTAGCCTTGGCGGTATATGCGCAATACAAGGTGCGCTCCACATACGCGCGCTACGCGTGTGTGAACGTTTCGGGTGGGATTAGTGCTCAGCAAATGGCGGAGCGGATCCTAGAAGGAACAGGAATCGGGCTACTCAAGATTGAACGCGTCAAAGGGACCTTATCTGACAGCTATGACCCCAAGGAAAAGACCTTACGACTTTCCGATCCGACTTCGTGTTCCATTGCAGCGATTGGGGTGGCAGCACACGAAGCGGGACATGCAATTCAGGATAACCAAGGCTTTAGACCGCTAGCTGTGCGTACAGCGATTATTCCATTAGCCAATTTCGGTTCGCAGCTTGCTTTTCCGTTGTTCTTCCTCGGACTGATCTTTCGCTACCAACCCTTTGTTACGCTGGGTATTCTTGCTTTCTCCCTGGCGATGCTTTTTACGATGGTAACGCTTCCCGTAGAATTCGATGCCAGTCGTCGAGCAGTAGTCGCTCTGCGAAGTACCCATTTGATCAGCGAAGAAGAACTGGGTGGAGTGAAACAGGTTCTATTTGCCGCGACCCTTACCTACGTTGCCGCTGCGGCCATGGCTGCGCTCCAGCTTGTCATGCTCCTATCGATGCGCCGAAGACAATGAAGCTTGCTCCTTCGCTGCTTGCTGCAGATTTCGGCAACCTTCGCGCTGAGGCCAAACAGGTTGAGCCTGTTGCTGCGTACTTCCACATCGATGTTATGGACGGTCACTTCGTCTCCAATCTAACGATTGGGCCACTAGTCGTGAACTCTCTTCGCCGCGGCTTATCACGTCCCTTTGATATTCACTTGATGATTGATCACCCCCTTACATATGCTCCCCGGTTTGATGTTTGCCCCGATGACTTTATTAGCTTTCATCTTGAAGCAAAGGATGATCCCAAGAAGGTGATTGGTGTGATTCGTGAGGCAGGCGCGAAAGTGGGAATTGCACTTCGTCCAGCCACTCCACTGGAGAGGGTTTTTCCCTACCTTTCGATAGTTGACCTTGTACTTGTGATGAGTGTTGAGCCGGGATTCGGCGGACAGATCTTTATGCCGGAATCAATTAAGCGTCTCCGTTCCCTGTACCGAGAAGTGGGGGAAAGGCCGGTATTGATAGCGGTGGATGGAGGTATCACCACGGAGAATATCCGCCTGGTGTCGGAGGCTGGAGCAGGGCTTGTCGTTGTTGGCTCAGCAATCTTTGGAGAGGCCAACCGCTTGGCGGCGGTGCGTGCCCTGAACGAAGCAGCAAAATGAATGACGAGTACTACATGCAGATAGCGCTTGATCTTGCTCGAAAGGGTACAGGTTTTGTCAATCCTAATCCACTTGTTGGCGCAATCATTGTGAAAAACGGCGCAATCATTGGTAGGGGTTATCACAAGACCTTTGGTGGCCCACACGCTGAGGTTTTCGCGCTGGAACAAGCAGCAGCAGAAGCCAATGGCGCTACGATGTACGTTACCCTTGAACCGTGTTGCCACCAAGGGAAGACCCCCCCCTGTGCTAGGCGGATTGTTGCGGCGGGGATCAGGTGCGTGGTAGTTGCCTGCCGCGATCCTAACCCACTGGTGAATGGTCAGGGAATCGCTAGCTTGCAGGGGGCTGGTGTCGAGGTAAGAGAAGGGGCGCTAAGGAAGGAAGCCCAGCAGGTGAACGAGATATTCGCTAGATTTATTACTACTGGGATTCCTTTTACCCAGCTAAAGCTGGCGATGAGTCTCGATGGAAAGATCGCCACAAGACGTGGGGATTCAAAATGGATCTCAGGTGAACAGTCACGAGAAGAAGTCCATCGCATGCGTGGACGGTTTGCCTCTGTGTTAGTAGGTTCAAATACAGTAACCGTAGATGATCCAAGGCTCACCGTTAGGCACGTCTCCGGGAAGAACCCAATCAGAATAGTCCTTGATCAACACGGCCTAATCCCGATAACTAGTTACATCTTTCATTCAGAGGGGCGCACAATTGTTGTTACAGGGGCAATGCCTGCTAAAAGCGAAGCGATGATCAGGAAGCTGGGAAAAGAGGTATGGCGTGTTCCGGATGATCGTGGATATATTGACCTTGACTCTCTGCTGCAGCGGCTTGGCAAGGAAGGTATCGATTCCGTTCTTGTTGAAGGCGGAGGAGAGACAGCTGCCAGTATTCTGCAAGCCGGCTTAGTAGATAAGATCGTTTTTTTCGTGGCACCGATCATCATTGGTGGGCGCGCAGCCGTACCTGCAATTGGAGGGGATGGCGCCAATCGTGTCATTGACGGAATCAAGCTTAACAATATGACTATCTCTCGGATAGGTGACGACTTCCTTGTCACCGGATATCCGCTTAACGATTGACCGGCTTGAGCTGTTAGGAAGCAATGAGAATCTTAAGCGGTAAATGCTCCTCCCTCTAATTGGACGCAGGAATCAATCTCAACTGGCAAAGCAGCGGAAATATCACGGTATCCTTTTTCCTTTGCCAATTTCCTCGCGATAGAGTGACACAGGTTACTTTACTACCCCCAAAACTCCAACAAAGTAAGTCTTTGTTTTCCTTTTTTAGGGATGTTGTTGCCCGTAAGCTTTGCCTATATGGAAGGAGGTTGCTGTACGACGTGATACGTATCTGCTTTGTCACAGCGGTATTGCTATTGACGCTGACGTGGGGAGTAGCAGCTACCTCTATCTCCGGACAATGGGAAACTGGAATTAATCTTGATCCATCTGGTTTAGCGTTCGAAGGTTCCCTGAAGGACATCAGCTCAACACTAGCGGTGGACTACACGCGCGATAGCTGGGTGTTGGGGTCGGACTCGGTGTTCAACTTGGGCGGATTTGATCTACAGAAGTTCACCGCCTCGGGAAAGCTAGACGAATTGACAATCGACTCAACACTGCAGTTCGATCCGACGGTCGTCAACAGCGTGACCTATGAGCTTGCTACTGGCGAGTCTTACCAGGCTCAGTCTGTGGCCAGCGTGTTGAGTACCGGCGCCCAAGAAATGTGGAGTGATCCAATCTGGAACTGTGTACAGCTCGATGAGGCCATCACCTATGCGCCATCAGCATTTAGCTCTCTACAGGCCAATGTACAGATCTCCTTGTCCGAGATGAATCTCGAGTGGTTGTTCTACCTCAAAGGAAACGACTTTGAGGCTAAGACCGTTACCGGGAAATGGGTCTACGGAAATCCTTACGATGATTGGGAGAGTGTAATCACACAAACCGGCTCCTACACGGCTTCGGCTTGCCTCCCCCGGTATGGAGCGGGGTCCAAGCTGACCTTAAGCGGAACAGCCGGCAATATACTGATCACCAGTCACACGTACTTCAACCTGGAGGAGTACTCCTACAACGAGCTGAAGACTTTGGTCTATGCCAAGACCCACATCAGAGACACGCTCAAGTTGGGAGGTTCCTACTACCTGCCCAAGGTAAGCGGGGAAACCTGGGAAGCCACATTTACGCGTGAGTTTATCACCCTGGAGGGAATGAGCCTGGGTTGTGCCCAATTTGACGTGGGATTGAACATAACCCGCGAAGGGTTCGACTGGTTCAAGATCCTGGTGACCAATATCGAGGTCTCCCCATTTCTCAACCTTGATACACTGATCACGTTCACCACAACTAGCCAGGAGATCGTCCTGGAGCCAGCCCTATGTCTCAGCGACACAGGGAGTGTCACCCTTCATCTCGACCTGGACTGGAATGCCGCCGATGCCTCCTTGAATGGGTTGATCTTTAACGGCATCAGCATGTCTTGCAGCTGGAGCGGACTTACGTTCAGCAGCGCCACCTCGTTCAACCCCGTGTTTGGCCCATCGGGCTACTATCTGGCAGCGGATGTCAACTCGCCTACTACCTACGGGTTCTTCATTCCCGACAAGAACTTCGCCAAAGAGGAATTCAACTGTACGACCGGCGTGGGCTACTACACAGAGGTGTGCTACCCGGAGGAGTACTACAATATCTGGGAGATGTTAACCATCGAGAGCAGCACTGAGGGCTGCTGCGACGAAGACTGCAAGTGGGAGGTTAACACATACTTCGGCGATCGACAAATCCTGATTGCAAACAGTTTCTGGTTCTGGTACAAGGATGAGGACGGACAGTTCTACGAGTACAACACAGAGGACACCCCGGCGAAGGTCACGGCACCAATCGTCTCTGGCTCGGCTAAGCCCTACTGCGAGGACGACAATGTAAGCTATGGGGTTGCTTACTACGACGCCGATGAGAACACCATGTTGGGTTGGGTGAAGACCGATGTGGACCTCGTTATTCCCCTATCATCCCGGGTTCACCTAACATTCGGCGCTGCGGTCAGTGTATACGGCTGGGAAGAACTGAAGCTCGGCTTTGTACTAGGCTGGTGAATGGGATCTTTGCCGGTTCGGAAGCTTGGAGTCGGAAGAGAAAAAGGGGACAGGCTACTTTTCCTGAGCGATGATTCTTTGGCTAGTGGCACGAAGCTCGTTAAGAAAGGCTTCCTCGTCAAACACCTTTTCTTCCAATAGCTTTGCCAACTTAGAATCCTCTTGTAGAACGGACAACAGTGATCTATTATCACGAGAGGCTGTTAATGATGCGCTCTTGATTGCTTGGTGCGCCACGGCGCGACTGACTCCGCGCTCGATCAACTCGGTCAACAGAATCTGCGAGTAGATCGCGCCCTTGGCCAGCCCAATGTTCTTCTCAATGTTCTTTCGGTGAACTACAAGCCCAGCGATGAGGCCGGTCATCTTAACTAGCATATAGTGAATGAGGCTGAAGCTATCCGGAATGACGATCCGCTCCACTGAGGAGTGCGACATGTCTCGCTCGTGCCACAGAGCGACGTTTTCCAGGGCTGATTGCACGTTCCCTCTCAGGATACGTGCCAGACCACAGATACGTTCCGATACAATTGGATTTCGTTTATGAGGCATCGATGAGGATCCTTCAGGGGCCGGCTCTTCGATCTCTGCCACCTCGCTTCGGGAAAGATGCCTAATTTCCAAGGCAATCTTCTCCAACGTGGTTCCGGTAATCGCAATTGCCGCTATTACTTCGGCGTGCCGATCTCGCTGCAAAATCTGGCTCGCCACTTTGGCTGGTTGAAGTTGCAACCGCTCACAAGCAAGCCTCTCCACATCAGCAGAAACCCGTGAGTAGGTCCCTACCGGCCCGGACAGCTTTCCAATTGAGATTATCTCTTTGGCGCGCTCGAGACGGCTGATGTCTCTCACAATTTCCGCATGCCACAAGAAGAACTTCAACCCAAGGGTCGTTGGCTCAGCATGCATCCCGTGTGTTCGGCCAACAAT